>DATKFT010000498.1:0-4147 GCA_035544335.1 Pseudorhodoferax sp. | reverse complement strand
CCGCTGCACGAGGCGGCCTGGCGCCGCGTCGAAGCCCAGGACCTGCGCTGGCGCGCCCGGGCACCGGGCCTGGCCGCGGTGCTGGCCGGCGCGGCGCCGGCCGCGGGCCGGCGCCGCCTGCTGGGCGGCATGGCCGCGCTGGCCGTGGTGGGCCTGGCGGTCCACATTGGCCGCGAGCAGATCGCCGCGCGCGGCTGGCTGGCCCAGGTGCGCACGGCCAAGGGCGAGCAGCGCCGCCTGCAGCTGCCCGACGGCACGCAGCTCCTGCTCAACACGGCCACGGCGCTGGACATCGACTTCAGCGCCACGCTGCGCCGGCTGCGCCTGCACCAGGGCGAGCTGCTGGTCACCACCGCGCCCGACACCCAGGAGCCGAAGCGGCCCTTCGTGGTCGACACGCCGGCCGGCCGCGCGCAGGCACTGGGCACGCGCTTCACGGTGCGCCACGATGCCGAGGGACCGGCCGCCCACGCCACCAGCGTCGCGGTGTTCGAGGGCGCGGTGGCGCTGCGCGGCACGGGCCCTGCGCTGCACATCGCCGCGGGCCAGGCCGCGCAGTTGCGGGACGGCGGCGCGGCCGCCGAAGCCTTGCCCGCGCCCGCTGCGCCGGCCTGGGCCGATGGCGTGCTGGTGGCCTCCGACATGCGTTTGGACGCTTTCGTGGACGAGCTGCGCCGCTACCGCCCGGGCCTGGTGCAGCTCGCGCCCGAGGTGGCCGGGCTGCGCCTGTCGGGCGTGTTCCCGCTGGCCGACACCGACCGCATCCTGCAGGCCCTGGTGCAGGTGCTGCCCGTGCAGGTGCATGTGCCGGTGCGCTACTGGGTGCGCATCGGGCCGGCTTGAAGACATCCCCCGTTTGGCCTTCTCACAGCGTGTAGAAGTCCGATGCCCCCCGAGGGGGTGCCGCCCGCGGCCTGGCGGAGCCGGTTGCGCAGCGTGCGCTGGCAGGGCCTGCTCCGCGGCCGCTTGAACTGCTGCTTGCGACCCGGCTGCGTACGCGGCGCAGGGTGCGCGGGCGCCATGGGGGCCGTGAGATCGCACGGCGTCTGTACCTTTTCGCGTCTCGCGCGACAAGCACAGGAGAGCCACCTTTTCCTCCTCCTTCCAACACCATGCAAGCCTTCCTCGCGCCGCGTCCGTTGCGCCACGTCCTGTTCCCGTCCACCACGCTGGCCGCTGCACTCGCGGCCGTCTTCGCCATCGCCGGTCCGCTCGCCACACCGGCCGCGCAGGCCCAGGCGGCCCCCAGCCAGCCCCTGGCCTACCGCATTCCCGCCGGTCCGCTGGACGCCGCGCTGACCGCCTTTGCGCGGGCCTCCGGTGTGCTGCTGGCCTACCAGCCCGAGCTCGTGCGTGGCCTGGCCAGCCCCGGCGTGCAGGGCAACCTGCCGCCCACGCAGGTCCTGGCCGCGCTGCTGGCCGGCACCGGCCTGCAGGCCGTGGTGGCCGAGAACGGCACCTGGACGCTGCGCCGCGCCGCGGGGCCCGCGGCCACCGCGCACCCGCCGATGGCCTCCGACGCCACCGGTGCCGCCGGCACCGCGCTGCCCGAGGTGCGCGTGACCGCCCAGGCCGAGCGCGACGGTCGCACCGAGGGCACGGAGAGCTACACCGCGGCCGGCCCCAGCGCCGCCGCCACGGGTCTGGCGCTCACGCTGCGCGAGACGCCGCAGTCGGTCACCGTCATGACGCGCCAGCGCATGGACGACTTCCACCTGGAGACCCTGGCCGACGTGCTGGTGCAGACGCCCGGCGTGACCGTGAGCCGCCAGAGCGACATGACCACCTTCAACGTGCGCGGCGCCACGGCCAACCTCAAGGTCGACGGCAACCGCCTGCTGTCCACGGGCTGGGGCTGGAACACCCACATCCTGTACACGCTGGACGACATGGCCGAAATCGACCGCATCGAGGTGCTCAAGGGCTCCTCGGGCCTGGTCAGCGGCGACGGCGCCTACGGCGGCACCATCAACCTGGTGCGCAAGCGACCCACGCGCGAGTTCCAGGCCAGCGCCAAGGCCGGCGTGGGCAGCTGGAGCAGCTACCGCGCCGATGCCGACATCAGCGGCGCGCTCAACGAAGCCGGCACGCTGCGCGGCCGCCTGGTCGCCGCGCACAAGGACGCCGATTCCTTCCGCGACCGCCAGCACAACCGCAACAGCACGCTGTACGGCACGCTGGAGGCCGACCTCACGGCGGACACCCAGCTCAGCGTCGGTGCGACCTACAAGGAGCGCCGCCTGCGCGGCAGTTCGGGCACCACGCCGATCCAGGCCTACTCGGGCACGGGCGTGGCGGTGCCGCTCATGCCGCGCTCGTACAGCAACGGCGCCTCCTGGGGCGGCTACGAGCAGGAGTCGCTGGGTCTGTTCGCGCGGCTGGAACACCGCTTCGCGAATGGCTGGACCGCCAAGCTGCAGCTCGCGCGCGACACCGTGGACACGCCCGAACTGCTGATCGGCTACCTGCAGTACGCGCTGCCGGGCCAGGTCCAGTACGGCCGCTATGCCGACATCGACGACCGCAACGACAGCATCAGCCTGGACGTGCAGGGCCCGTTCCAGCTGTTCGGCCGCCAGCACGATCTGCTGCTGGGCGCGGGCAGCACGCGCGCGCGCACCACGCTGCTGCGCGGCAGCGCGCCGGGCTCCTCGCTGGGCGCGGCCGGCATCGCCTATGCCGACGGCGGTGGCGGCATCGTCCAGCCCGACTGGAGCGGCGTGGCCTATTCCAACGACCTGTTCAGCCGCAAGAACCGCTACATCTACGCCAGCAGCCGCTTCAACCTCGCCGACCCCGTGAAGCTGATCGCCGGCGCGCGCGTGAGCCACTACGCGCAGAACGACGTGACCGACGTCGGCTGGTACAACTACAGCATGCGCGAACGCGGCGTGGTCACGCCCTATGCGGGCCTGGTCGTGGACGTGGCACCCAGCGTGTCGGTTTACGGCAGCTATGCCAGCATCTACAAGCCGCAGAGCAACAAGGATGCGGCCGAGCGCACGCTGCCGCCCGAGGAAGGACTGACCTACGAGCTCGGCGCCAAGGGCGAGTTCTTCGACAAGCGCCTGAACGCGAGCCTGGCGCATTTCTGGATGCGCACCGACAACACGGCCGAGGCCACGGGGCTCACGGCCGACGGCCAGACCACCTACACCGCCATCAAGGGCGCGATGCGGCGCGGCTACGAGCTGGAGCTGTCGGGCGAGCTCGCACGCGGCTGGCAGGCCCAGGGCAGTTTCGTCATGAACGCCAGCAACCTCAACAGCGGCTCCACCACGCCCAAGCACCAGTTCAAGCTCGGCAGCAGCTACCGCTTCGCAGGCGGCGCCTTGCAGGGCCTCACGCTGGGCGGCGGCATGCGCTGGCAGAGCGCGATCTCCACGAGCCGTGGCCAGGCCACGCTGCGCCAGGACGCCTACTGGCTGTTCGACCTCATGGCCCGCTACCAGGTCGACCGCCACCTGAGCGTCACGCTCAACGTGGACAACGCGCTCGACAAGAAGTACTTCGCGGGCGTCTCCAACTTCACGAGCCAGGGCCTGTTCTACACCTGGGGCATGCCGCGCAGCGTGAACCTGGGCGTGCGCTACGACTTCTGATCCGGCGACAGGAAGCGCGCGAGCGCGGCCAGCACCGGCTGCGGCTGCTCGCGGTGCGGCACATGGCCGCAGCCCGGCAGCAGCAGCATCTCGGCCGGGCCCGCCACGCTCTGGGCAATGCGCCGCGGGTGCACGAGCGAGCCGTATTCGTCGTCTGCGCCGTGGATGGCCAGCACCGGGCAGCGCACCGCCGGCAACGCGGCGTGCACGGACCAGTTTGCGAACGCGGGCGACAGCCAGGTCTCGGTCCAGGCATCGAGCACCCAGCGGGCCTTGTCGCCGTGGTAGCGGGCCAGGCGCTCGAGCTGCCCGGGCTCGGCGAACTGCGCCTTGGCCGCGCGGATGCCTGCCAGCGTGCGGTCCTCGGCGAAGGTCTGGGCCGACTCGGTGACGAGCGCCGTGCAGCGCTCGCCGCATGCCGCGGCCGTTTCCACGGCCATGGCGCCGCCCACGCTGTGGCCGAATGCGACGAAGCGCGCGATGTCCAGCTGCGCGCACAGCGCAGGCACGTTGACCTGCGCCTCGTGGCGCACGAAGGCCGGTGT
>DATKFT010000497.1:0-3822 GCA_035544335.1 Pseudorhodoferax sp. | reverse complement strand
CCGGCAGCTGGCCGGCAAGCTGAGCATTCCGTACGCGTACTTCGAACGCATGCGGACCGAGCAGCCCGCGCTGTTGGACAGCAACGTCAACACCTGGCTGCAGTGCGACGAAGGCCGCAAGATGCTGCGCACCCTGGATGGCCAGGCGCGGGCCGTGTTGTCTGACCGATACCGCAGGCTGGACAACTACGACCTCGCCAACGCGGTCATTCCCATCCTGCGGACCTTGGACAACATGCGTTTCGAGTCGGTGGAGCTGACCGACACCCGCATGTATCTGAAGGTCGTGGTACCGCCGCTCGCCTACACGATGTCGCCCGGCGACGTCGTCCAGGCAGGCATCGTGATCACGAACTCCGAAGTCGGCCACGGCACGTTGTCGGTGCAGCCCCTGCTCTACCGCGTCGTGTGCAGCAACGGCTTGATCTTCCCTGATCGGGCATTGCGCAAGACCCACATCGGCCGAGCGCTGGGCGGAGAAGAAGGTGACGTCAAGGTCTACCAGGACGACACCTTGCGCGCCGACGACCGGGCCTTCTATATGAAGGTGCGCGATGTAGTGCAGGCCACGGTCACTGAGACCGCGTTTCTGGAGGCAGCCCGCAAGATGCAGGCAACGATGGGCGTCCGGCTGGCGGGCGACCCCGTCAAGAGCGTGGAGGTGCTCGCCAACCGGTACGCGATGAGCGACGGTGAGCGTTCCGGGGTGCTGCGCCACCTGATCGAGGGCGGCGACCTCTCCGGCTACGGCCTGGTGAATGCGGTCACACACTACAGCCAGGAGGTCGAGAACTACGACCGCGCGACCGAGTTCGAGGAGATCGGCGGCAGGCTGATCGAGCTGACGCCAAAGGAATGGGCTGAGCTGTCCACGGTATAGGCCGCAGGACCTAGGGCAGTCCCCGCTTCGTCGCCACCGCAAGGTGTCGGCGAAGCGCTTGGCCCTGCTCACTCGGCCCGATGCCGGGCCACGCCCGCCCTCCGCCACACCAAAAGACACCGCGTTTGGCAGGTTCTCGGCGATCTGTTCCACCGACAGCGTCACCAGCTCGCGCCATGCCGCAAGCCCTCGCCATAAGCTGCGGCTACGTGGTCCACGACCGTCCACAGCCGGGTCGCAGCGCGGTGTCACATCTCGATCGCACTGCCCGCGGCGCTGCGTGTCGGGATGCGTCAAAGGAGGAACATGGCAACGACCGAAGCGTTCCACGAGACCCAAGCCGGTACGTCCGCGCATCCCGGACTGGCAAGCCAGCTCGGCGCCGCCGCAGACTTCGTCTACCCCTCGGTGGATCGCGGCTTTCCGCCGTTGGGCCTGGACCAGTTACTGGACGCCCACCAGGACCTGCTCGGGCGCATCAAGCTTTGCTACGGAAGAACAAAGGACTCCTTCGACAGCGATGTGATGTCGCTGGTTCGCCGCTACGCAGCTCTTGTCCACCTCCTGCCGGCCACGCCCACCAACTACTTCAACGAGCCAGGTGGGCTGCTTCGGATAGGGCTGGAGACGGCGTTCTATGCCTTGCAGGGAACCGACGCGCACATCTTCTCCGGTCGGGCACCGATCGCGACGCGCCGGCACCTGGAACCGCGGTGGCGGCTGGCCACCTTCATTGCAGGGCTTTGTGCAGAGATCCAGCGGACCCTCGGCCAAGTGGTCGTCACGGACCGTGACGGTACCGAATGGCCTTCCTACCTGCAGGGGCTGCATCCCTGGTTGGTCGAGCACGGGATTTACCGCTACTTCCTCAAGTGGCGGCCCAACGCACCTCAGAGCCCGGGCCTGGCTCTGTTCGCGCTTCCGCTCGTGGTGCCCGCGTCTACGCTGCAGCATCTCGCGCAAGGGAATGCTGTCGTCGTTCCCCACATGCTCGCCAGCCTGTGCGGCGTGCACTTGGCCCGGGAGCACAACATTCTGGACGAGCTGGTACGGCGCGCCGCCGCGCTCGTCATCGACCGCTTCCTGCAGACCAGCGCCGACCGCTTCGGCAAGCCAATGCTGGGTTCGCATCTTGAGCGCTACCTGGTCGACGCGCTGCGCCGACTCGTCGCCACGCATCCGGCCTGGGAGCCCAACGGAGAGAAGTCACGGGTCTGGTACGGCTCGGATGGACTGTTCATCGTCTGGCCGAATGCGGCCACGGACATACGCAAGTTGCTGGAAGCCGACCAGTTGCCCGGCATTCCGAAGGCCGCCGAGACGATGCTGGAGATCCTGCTCGGTGCCGGCGTCCTGCAGGCTCGCACGAGCGGCGAACCGCTGTGGTGTATCCAGCCGCCCGGCGCAAAGTCCACGTTCGAGGCCGTCAAGCTGATGGAGCCGGCGTCCATGTTGAGCAGCCTGGAACAGCGCCCTTCCCCATCGGCGGACGCAATGCTGGCTCCCGCGCCGCCGACCGGTCCTGCAGCGCCAACACCGCCGTCGGCGCCGGCCCCACGGCCCCAGGCCGTCGCTCAACCGGCGGCCGAAGGCCCACCGCCCGCGGCCAGAACAGCTCGGATCGTTGATGGACCGAAGAACGGTCCTGCCATCAGCGGCCAGCAGCTCGAACTTCCGGTCAGTCCCCTGCCGGAACCGGACACGTGCCCGACGCCGCTGGCGACCCCTGGTGCAACCACATGCGCGCAGCAGGCCGACATGTCGGCACAGCTCTCTCCGGAGGTCCTTGGCCCATTGCGGCTGGAAGCACCCATGCGACTGGCGCCGCACCTGCGCGATACCGTCTCCGACATCGTGCTAGCGCTCGGCACAGCGGGGCAGGCCTGCTGCGCGTCATTGACTCCGCAGGGGCTGTTCATCGCCTTGGCCGAGTTCGAGCGGCGGCACGTCGAACCGTCTCACGCGCTGCGCGGGCTGTCGGATGCGCGTATGCTGGTGGCCGGGGCGCAGGGGACGACCAGCGCAGTGAGGTTGGAAATCGACGGTCAGAAACACCTCGGATTGCTGATTGCACCGGCGTATCTGGCTGGAGGCGAGGTGACCATCGAAGCCACGGCTTCGTCCTGACATGCTCGCACGTTCCTATGAAATGCCATGGCGGCGCGCCTACGAAGGTTATGCGAGCGTGGCTTGGTTCGCCGCATTCGCAGCGATTCTGTACCAGGCGGGGACCCATACGACCCCATGGCTGCTGGCCGCCCCAATGGCCGTCTGCTGCCTGGCAGCAGGCACATATCGGGCATCACAGGCCATCGGAGTCCTCGTGGCGCGCGCCTCGCTGGCAGGGCGTGCGATGCAGATCATCCCCGCGGCTCGGATGGAGCGGCTGACCTGCGACAGCGCCAGCGTCTACCTGGGCCATGGGTTCGAGTGGCTGCCGGTGCATTCCCAGCGCCTGTACGAGCTCGCCAAGGTCGACTACAGAGAGCACTTGGTCGCGCCTTCCGTTCTGCGCCTGCTGGGCTACGCACCCGATCCCCAGCCGGACGAGGAGATCGGCCTGCCCTACATCCACGGGGTCGAACCGCTCGAGCACCCCTTGTATCGACCGCTGCAGAACTTCGAAGGCGGGCTGCTGCTGGTCGGCACCACCCAGGCAGGCAAAGGCGTCGCGCTCGCTACCCTGGTGGCCCAAGCCGTCCGTCGTGGCGACGTCGTCATCGTGATCGATCCCAAGAACAGCCACAGGCTCAAGCGTGTCGTGCAATGGGCTTGCAGACGCTACCGAGCGCCGGACACCTTCCTCGAGTTCCACCCCGCGTTCCCGGAATCCGGTATCCGGATCGACTTCACCTTCAATTGGCAGAAGCCGACGGAGGTCGCGTCGCGCATCCAGGCGATCATGCCGCCAGACACCGCGGCCGCTTTCAGCGCCTTCGGAT
>DATKFT010000496.1:0-2981 GCA_035544335.1 Pseudorhodoferax sp. | reverse complement strand
AGCGCGTGCGCTACTACGACTACACGGGCGTCAAGCTCGACCGCGACGAATGCGCGCGCATGGCCGCGGCTCTGGGCGACGAGGACATCCTGTTCCTGCACAACCACGGTACGCTGGCCGTGGGCCGCACGATCGGCGAGGCCTTCTCGTTCATCGTGCGGACCGAGCGCGCCTGCCAGATCCAGATCGCCGCGCAGTCCAGCGGTGCCCGGCTCAAGCAGATCGAGCCGCGCTGGGTCGACGAGGCCGGTGCCTTCGGCCGCAAGCTCTACACCGCCACGAGCTGGTCGCCCGGCGCCGAGATCGAATGGGCGGCCTTTCGCCGCAAGATCGAGCGCGAGTCGCCCGGCTTCGCGGACTGAGCCCCCAGCTTTCCCTCCCCCGGCGGCCGGCCGCGCAGGCCCGCGGCCGCCGCAGCGTGCCCGGCAGCGCCCGGGCGCGGGCCTTTTCCCCCACCACGGACCACCACAGCACATGGATTTCGCATTGAGCCCCGCCCAGCAGCGGGTGTACGACACCGTCGGCGAACTGGGCCGCACGCGCTTCGCCGCGCGCGCCCACCGGCACGACCTGGAGGCCAGCACGCCGCTGGACAACCTGAAGGACCTGTTCGACGCAGGCCTCAACGCGCAGAGCATCCGCAAGTCCTTCGGCGGCGGCGGCGGCGGCGCGCTGGGCGAGGACCCGCTGATCTCGCTGCTGGTCGTGGAGCAGACCGCGCGCTACTGCTTGGGCACGGCGCAGTGCATCCACATCCACTACAACGCCGCGCACATGGTCGACCAGGTCGGCACCGACGAACAGCGCGACCGCCTGCTGCGGCCGGTCGTGGACAGCGGCGCGCTGCTGAACCTGACCGGCAGCGAGCCCGGCCGCACCGCGCGCGGGCTCTACGCGCTGCAGACCGTGGCGCGGCCCGTGGACGGTGGCTACATCGTCAACGGCCTCAAGAACTACGCGACGCTGGCCGACGACGTGAGCCACAACATGCTGTACGCGGTCATCGAGGGCCAGCCGCTGCCCGACGGCCACATCGGCCTCATCATCCCCAAGGGCACACCGGGCCTGCGCGTGCGGCCGGGTTCCTGGGACCCCATGGGCATGCGCTCGGCCGTGAGCCCGGAGGTCGAGCTCCAGGACGTGTTCGTGTCGCACGAGAACGTGCTGGGCACGCCCGGCATCTTCCCGCGCGAGCGCTGGCAGACCAAGTCGCACCTGAGCTTCGCGCAGCAGTACCTGGGCGGCAGCGAAGGCATCTTCGATCTGCTCGTGGACTACCTGCCCCGGCGCGGCACGGCCGGCGACAGCTTCGCGCAGCTGCGCCTGGGCGAGATCCGCATCGCGATCGACGCGGCGCGCTGGCTGGTCTACCGCGCGGCCTGGCTCTGGCAGCAAAAGCGCCTGGACGAGGCCGAACTGTTCTCGATGAACGCCAAGTACCAGGCGCTGTCCGCCGCCGTGCTGACCATGGACAAGGCCGCGCAGATCGCGGGCTCCAGCGCGTTCGCGGCCGACGCGCCGCTGTCGCGCGCGGTCCGCGACCTGCGCGTGCAGACACTGCACGAGAACATCGACAAGACGGTCGCGACGGTGGGCAAGTACCACCTGGGCCAGCCGTACGACACCTCGGCGCGGCTGTGAGCGCACCAGCGATGCGCCGGCGCGACCTGCACCGCTGGGCCGCGGCCACGCTGGCCGCAGCCGTGGCCGGACCGGCGCTGGCGCAGGCCGAGCGCTTTCCGGCCAGGCCGCTCAAGATCGTGCTGCCCTCGCCGCCGGGCGGCACCAACGACATCATCGCGCGCCTGGTGGCTGACAAGCTCGGCCAGGCCTTCGCGCAGAAGGTGGTGGTGGAGAACCGGCCCGGCGGCGGCGGCATCGTGGGCGTGCAGGCCGTGGCCAAGGCGCCGGCCGACGGCCACACGCTGCTGGTCAGCTTCGCGGGACCGCTCACGGTCAACATCGACCCCGAGGCCGAGGACCCGGCGCGCACGCTCACGCCGGTCACCGTGCTGGCCGAGCTGCCCTATGCGCTGGTGGGCCGCGCCGACCTCGCCGCGCAGGACCTGCGCGGGCTCGCGGCGCTCGCGCAGGCGCGCCCCGAGGGCCTGCGCATGGCCAACAGCGCGGCCGGCTCGGACGCGCATCTGCTGACCGAGCTGTTCCGGGCGCGCAGCGGCTTCCAGTTCCTGCTCGTGCCCTATCCGGGCGCGGGACCGGCGCTCAAGGACATGCTGGGCGGCCACGTGGACCTGGTGTTCACCTCGTTCCCGGCCGTGGCCCAGCACATCGCGGCCGGCAGCATCCGGCCCTATGCCGTGGCCACGGCCCGGCGCTGGCCGCAGTACCCGGGCGTGCCCACGCTGGCCGAGCAGGGTGTGCCCGACGTACTGGCCTCGGCCTGGTTCGGCCTCATGGCGCCGGCCGCCACGCCGGCCCCGGTGCTGGACCGGTTGCACCAGGCCGTCACCGAGGCCTTCGGCAGCGAGGAGGTGCGCGAGGGCCTGCGCCGCATCGGCGCGCAGGTGCGGGGCGACAGCCGTGCGGCCAGTGCCGCGTTCATCGCGGCCGAGCGCGCCAAATGGGCGCAGGTCGTGCGCGAGACCGGCATCCGGCTGCGCTGAGACCGCGGTCCGGCGGCGCCGCGTTCAATCCACCGTGGCCTCGGCGCTGCGGACCAGCCCGTCCCAGAACGCGACCTGTTCGGCCACGAAGCGCGTGAGCTGCGCCACGGGCGTGGGTTCGGCGGGCGCGTAGCCCAGCTCGGCCAGCCGCTGGCGCACCTCGGCCTGGGCGAGGATGCGGGCCACGCTCGCGTTGAGGCCTGCGACGATGGCAGGCGGCGTGGCCGCGGCCAGCGCGAGTTCGTACCAGACGTCGGTCTGCTGCAGCGGCGCGAGCCGTGCATCCGCACGCGCGAGTGGCGCGATCTCGGGTGCGGCGGCCAGTGGCTGCAGCGCCGTCAGGCCGATCGCGCGCAG
>DATKFT010000495.1:0-3936 GCA_035544335.1 Pseudorhodoferax sp. | reverse complement strand
ACTGCGCAGCGCTGTCAGCGCCACACGTTCGGGGCAGGCTTTGACCGCGGCATCCAGCAGGTTGTTGAGCGTCTGGTCGCTCCAGTGGCCTTGCTGCACGCTCGCGGCGCGCCGCGGTGGCAGCAGGACGGGATCGAATTGCATGCCTTGTCTCCTCTGCTTGTCGCTCAGGCCGGCACGGCCTGGCGGCCGGCGCGCGCGCGCGCGATGATGGTTTTCATGATCTGGGCCGTGCCGTCGCCGATCTGGAAGCCCAGCACGTCGCGCAGGCGCTGCTCCATGGGGCCGCGGTCGTAGCCGCCATGGCCGAAGGACAGCAGGCACTGGTGCACCGCGTCGTAGGCCAGCTTGGGCGCCCACCACTTGCACATGGCGGCCTCGGCGCTGTGCGGCAGGCCCTTGTCCTTGAGCCACAGCGCCTGCAGGCACAGCAGGCGTGCGGCCCCGACCTGGGTGTCGAAGTCCGCGAGCGGGTGCGAGACGCCCTGGAAGGCCGTGAGCGGCTTGCCGAAGGCCTCGCGTTCGGCCGCGTAAACCCAAGTCTCCTCCAGCGCCACACGCGCCACGGCCAGTACCTGCAGCCCGATCAGCGCGCGCGAGTAGTCGAAGCCCTGCATGACCTGCACGAAGCCCTGGTTCTCGTCGCCGAGCCGGTGGTCCACAGGCACGCGCACGTTCTCGAAGAACAGCGCGCCGCGGCCGATCGCGCGCTGGCCATGGCAGTCCAAGCGCGTGCGCGTGATGCCGGGCAGGTCCATGGGCACCAGCAGCGCGGTCACGCCACGGGCCTGGGACTGCACCGTGCCCGTGCGGCCGAACACCACGGCCGCATCGCACTGGTCGGCCGCCGAGATCGAGGTCTTCTCGCCGTTGAGCACGTAGTGCGCGCCCACGCGCTCCACGCGCAGCCGCAGGTTGGCCGCGTCCGAGCCGCCGCGCGGCTCGGTCAGCGCGATGGCCAGCAGCGCCTCACCCTGCGTGAGCCGGCGCAGCCAGGGCGCGGCCACGTCGGGCTGGCCATGCTGCGACAGGATCTGCCCGTTCAGCGAGGCCAAGAGGTTGATGTAGCTGATCGACAGGTCGGCCCGTGCGATCTCTTCGTGGATGACGCCGGCCGCCAGTGCGCCCAGGCCCTGGCCGCCATGGGCCTCGGGCAGCTCGGGCGCGATGAAGCCCATCTCGCCCATGGCGCGCATGAGCGCGCGGTCGAGCACGCGCGTGCGGTCGCGCTCCTGGAAGCCCGGCGCCACGCGGTCGGTCGCGAAGCGCCGCGCCTGTTCGGCAATGGCTGCCAGGTCCTCGTCGATGTACGGGTTCATGGCGCCGGCCTCACTTGGCGTACTTGCGGAAGTCGGGCTTGCGTTTCTCTTTCAGTGCAGCGACACCCTCGCGCGACTCCTCGGTGTCGTAGTACAGCTTGAGCGCGTACATGCCCATGCCCGCGATGCCGGCCTGGTGGGCCGTGTCCATGTTGAAGCTGCGCTTGGCGATCGCGATCGCCGTGGGGCTGCGCTCGCAGATGGTCTCGGCCCATTCCTGCACCGTGGCGTCCAGCTGCTCGTGCGGCACGCAGACATTGGCCAGGCCCATGGCCACGGCCTCGGCACCCGAGTAGCGCCTGTTCAGGTACCAGATCTCGCGCGCCTTCTTCTCGCCGACCACGCGCGCCAGGAAGGCCGTGCCGTAGCCCGGGTCGACCGAGCCCATCTTGGGGCCGACCTGGCCGAAGATGGCCTTCTCCGAGCAGATGGTCAGATCGCAGATCGTGGCCAGCACGTTGCCGCCGCCGATCGCAAAGCCCTGCACACGCGCGATCACGGGTTTGGGCACGTCGCGGATCGCGGTGTGCAGCTCCTCCATGGGCAGGCCGATGGTGCCGCGGCCGTCGTAGTTGCCGTCGTGGGCCGACTGGTCGCCGCCCGTGCAGAAGGCGCGTTCGCCCGCGCCGGCCAGCACGATGCAGCCCACGGCGCGGTCGTAGCCGGCCTTGTTGAGCGCGCGGATCAGCTCGTCGCAGGTGGTGCCGCGGAAGGCGTTCATCTTCTCGGGCCGGTTGATCGTGATCCAGGCCACGCCGTTGCGCACTTCGTACAGGATGTCTTCGAAAGTCATGCTGGGTCTCCTGGCGCTTAGCCGTTCATGGTCAGGCCGCCCGAGACGGACAGCACCTGGCCCGTGATGTAGGCGGCGTCGTCGCTGGCGAAGAAGGCGATGGCGCCGGGCAGGTCTTCGGGCTGGCCGATGCGGCCCAGCGGGATGGCGCGCGTGAAGGCCTCCATGAGCTTGTCGGGATTGCCCGCGCCTTCCTTGTAGTCGGCGAACAGGGCCGTGTCGGTCGGCCCGGGGCAGACCACGTTGACCGTGATGCCGTGGCGCGCATGCTCGCGCGCGATGGTCTTGGAGAAGGCCACGAGCCCGCCCTTGCAGGCCGCGTAGACCGCTTCGCCCGAGGAGCCCACGCGCGCCGCGTCCGACGCGATGTTGACGATGCGGCCGGCCTTGCGCGCCACCATGCCCGGCAGCACGGCGTGGTGCATGTGCAGCGCGCCCGTGAGGTTGACCGCGATGAGCCTGTCCCATTGCGCGGGCTCGGTCTTGGTGAACGGACGGAACACGTCCCAGCCCGCGTTGTTGACGAGCACGTCGATGGGCCCCAGCGCCTGCACGGTGGCCGCCACGGCCTGGTCCACGCTGGCGCGGTCCGTGATGTCGCAGCGCACAGCCTGGGCCTGGCCGCCGGCCTCCCGGATCTGCGCCGCCACGGCCTCGGCGGCCTCGCGGTTCAGGTCGAACACCGCCACCTTGGCGCCTTCGCGCGCAAAGCGCCGGCAGCTCGCTCCGCCGATGCCGCCACCGCCGCCTGTCACCACCACCACCTTGCCTTCGAGTCCCTGCATGCCATCGCTCCTTGGGGCGGCCTTGCTATCGTCGTGGCAAGGCATTGCCCGGTTTTCAGAATTAGGTAAATATGTTGACTCAATTGTGGGTCGAAGGGATCGGCATTGCAAGTCCGGAATTTGAGGAGATTTCATGGTATACCCTGAAGAAGAAACGCAGGTAGCACGCATGGCCCTGGCCAACCGCCTGTTCTTTCGTCTGTACCAATGTGCAAACATGTTGCATAAAACTGGAACGCGTGCGGTGGAGCAGGAGGGGCTCACGACACAGCAATGGGCCGTGCTGGGCGCGCTGTCGCGGCCCGAGGCGGGCGCTGGCATGAGCGTGGGCGATCTGGCGCGCTACCTCAAGGTGAGCCGGCAGAACCTGTCGGGCCTGGTCGGCCGCATGGAGCGCGACGGCCGCGTGCAGACCGCGCCCGACCCGGCGGACCGGCGCTCGCGCATCATCCGCATGAGCGAGGCCGGACGGCGGCTCTGGCAGGACGAGGCCCTGCCCAAGATCCATGGCTATTACGGCCAGGTGCTGGAGGGCTTCTCGGTCAACGACGTGACGCACAGCCTGCACTACCTGCTCAAGCTGCTCGAGAACATGCAGCGCGTGGACGAGGCCCAGGGTGGGGGGGAAGGTGGTGGGGAGGGTGGCGGCGCGCTGCCCGAGCCCGCCCCCTGATGCGCAGGGCCGCCGGCTTGCGCCGACAATGCAGTCCCTGTCCGCTAGTCCACACCGAGCACCCATGTCCACCACGACGCCCGCGGCCGAGCCGCGCCTGACCTCGCTTTCCCACGGCGGCGGCTGCGGCTGCAAGATCGCGCCCGGCGTGCTGTCCGACATCTTGAAGAACCAGGGCGGCCTGCCCGTGCCGCCCGAGCTGCTGGTCGGCATCGAGACCTCGGACGATGCGGCCGTCTACCGGCTCAACGACGAGCAGGCGCTGATCGCCACGACCGACTTCTTCATGCCCATCGTGGACGATCCGCACGACTTCGGCCGCATCGCCGCGACCAATGCGATCTCCGATGTCTATGCCATGGGCGG
>DATKFT010000494.1:0-1707 GCA_035544335.1 Pseudorhodoferax sp. | reverse complement strand
GAAGCTTGTGCATGGAGGTCTCCAGAAACAGAGGGCTTTTCGAAACATGCCAGCCGTTCGTGCAGCGGGACCGCGTGCGATGGAGCCCATTCTTCATGGATGCCGGCATGCCGAAGACGGGGCGGCTGACACGGGCCTTCCGCGCCCGCGCATGGGTGCGTGGCAGGCAGGCTCGGCAGAGCATGGAAGGGGGATCCCCTCCTGCGCACGATTCTCCATCCACGGCGCGGAGCTGCGCGGCCTCCGCCTGCGCCAGCCGGGGCTGCCCGTCGCGCGTGCAGGCATCCCGGCATGGCGTGCAAGGCCCCGCTATGCCGGCGTCACACGGAACTGCATCGCCTTGGTTTCGAGAAACTCCTCGAATCCGGCAACGCCCAGTTCACGACCGTTGCCGGACTGCTTGTAGCCGCCGAAAGGCGCCCTGGCGTTGAAGGCGCCGCCGTTGATGTCCACCTGGCCCGCGCGCAGCTGGCGCGCCACGGCCCTGGCTTCGTCGTCGGTTGCTGCCCAGACGGCCGCTGCCAGACCGAAGGGCGTGCCGTTGGCGATCGCGATCGCCTGCTCCTGCGTGTCATAGCAGATGATGCTGAGCACGGGCCCGAAGATCTCTTCCTGCGCGATGGCGCTGGCCGGATCGACCTTGCCGAAGATGGTGGGCTGCACGAAGAAGCCCGTCGTGACACCGGCTGGCGGCTCCAGCCCGCCGCACACCAGCTCGGCGCCGCTCTCCAGGCCTTGCCGGATGTAGCGCAGCACGTTGTCGCGCTGGGCCGCCGTGGCCAGCGGCCCGAACTTCACCTTGTCATCCGCGGGATCTCCCGCCACGAAGCTCGCCGCCGTGGCGGCCGCCACCGCCACGGCCGCCGCATAGTCCTGGCGGGGAACCAGCATGCGGGTCAAGGCATTGCAGGTCTGTCCTGCGTTGAGAAAGCAGGAGTTCACGTTGGACTTGACCGCGCTGCCCAGGTCGGCTCCCGGCAGGACCACCGAGGCGGACTTCCCGCCGAGCTCCAGGGACAGGCGCTTGATGGTGCCCGCGGCGCTGCGCGAGATCTGCTGGCCCGCCCCCGTGGAGCCCGTGAACGAGACCATGTCGACTTCCGGGTGCGACGCGAGCGCCTCGCCCACCTGCGCGCCGCGGCCCATGACCAGGTTGAAGACGCCGGGCGGAAAGCCTGCCTTGGCGATCTCCTCGGCCAGCACGAAGGCACTCAGGGGCGCCACGGCGGAAGGCTTGAGCACCACGGTGCAACCCGCGGCCAGGGCTGGCGCCACCTTGGAAACCACCTGGTGCAGCGGATAGTTCCAGGGCGTGATGCACGCGACGACGCCGATCGCTTCGCGGCGCACCACGGAATGGTCCAGCGGGGTCTCGAACTGGAAGCTGCGCAGGATGTCCTGCGTGATCCGCAGCGTCTCCAGCGGAAGGCCCACCTGGATGCGGCGGCTGATCTTCAAGGGCGTGCCGACTTCGGCGCTGATGGTGCGCGCCAGCTCGTCCGCGCGCTCCGCGAGTTGCTCGCGCAGCCGGTGCAGCAGCGCGCCCCGCGCCTGCACGGGCTGGTCGGCCCATGCAGGAAACGCTGCGCGCGCGGCCTGCACGGCCTGTTCTACATCCTCACCATTGCCGTTCGGCACTTCGCCGATGGTCTCTTGCGTGAATGCGTGGGTGACAGCAATGTGCCCCTCGCCAGCCGGCTCTCGCCA
>DATKFT010000493.1:0-2614 GCA_035544335.1 Pseudorhodoferax sp. | reverse complement strand
GAAGTACAACGAGGGCTTCAAGTCGGCCTACGGCAGCTACGCCTACGACGGCGTGATGCTGGCCGCGGCGGCCATCGGCAAGGCCGGCTCGACGGATGCGGCCAAGGTCCGCGCCGCGGTCGCCGAGGTGGGCCAGCGCTTCGAGGGCGTCACGGGCGAGGTCGTGTTCGACAAGGACCGCCAGCGCGCCGTGCAGCCCTACCTGCGCAGCCGTTTCCAGAACGGCGTCCAGCCCCGCTGAGCGTCCCCCGCGCGGCCGCCCGGCGCGGCCGCGCAGAACCCCACGTCGAGAGGCATGCCCATGTTTCAGTTCCTCCTGGACGTGCTCATCCGCACGGCCGACCTCGCGCTGGTCGCCGTCGGGCTGAGTGCCGTCTATGCCCTGGTCAAGTTCCCCAACGTCGCCCACGTGCAGTACGCGACGCTGGGCGCCTTCCTCACACTGCTCGGCCAGCGCAGCGGCCTGCCGTTCGTGGCCGCCGCGCTGCTGTCCTGCCTGGCCGTGGGCGCGGTGGCCGTGCTGCTCAACGTGCTGGTGTTCCAGCGCCTGCTGCGCTCGGGTCCGGCCATCGCGATGATCGGCTCGCTGGCCGTGGCCATGGTGCTGACGGCCCTGGTGCTGGGCATCGCCGGCTCGCGGCCGCTGCGCTTCGCGTTCGACATCGTGCCGCCGCTCACGCTGGGCGGCGCGCGCGTCTCGCATGCCCAGGCCTGTTCCATCGCGGTGGCCACGCTGGTGCTGGGCCTGTTCGCCTTCATGCTCTACCGCACGCCGGTCGGCCGCTCGATGCGCGCGCTGGCCTCGAACCGCGCGCTGTCCGAGGCCACCGGCATCGACGCCGCCGGCATGACCAACCTGATCAGCTTTTGCAGCGGCGCGCTGGCCGCGGTCGGCGGCACCATGCTCGCGATGACGGGCGACGTGCACGTGAACCTGGGCAACGACCTGCTGCTGCCCGTGTTCGCGGCCGCCATCCTGGGCGGCCTGGGCAGCCCGCTGGGCGCGGTCGCGGGCGCGCTGCTGATCGCCGTGGCCGAGACGCTGGTCACCAACCTGAACTTCGGCTGGCTCGTGGGCCAGCCGCTGGCCTTCCTGCCCGTCACCTACATCGGCGCGGCATCGTTCCTGTTCCTGCTCATCGCACTGCTGTTCAAGCCCTTCGGGCTGTTCGACCGGGAGGTTCGCCGTGTTTGACTTTCTTCTGCATGCCTGCACGGTCGCGGCGATCTTCGCCCTGATCGCGGTCTCGCTGAACATCCAGGCCGGCTACGCGGGCCTGCTCAACCTGGGCCAGATCGCCTTCGTGGGCGTGGGCGCCTATGCGGTGGGCATCGCCCACCAGCTGCAGTGGCCGCCGGCCGCGGGCTGGCTGGCCGGCATCGCGGTGGCCGCGGCGCTGGGCTGGCTGGTCTCGCGGCTGGGCCGCAACCTGGGCGCCGACTACTGGGGCATCGCCACGCTGGCCGTGGCCGAGATCGTGCGCACCGTCGCGCTCAACGAGGACTGGCTCACGGGTGGCGCGCAGGGCATCAGCGGCATCGCGCCGCTGTGGTCCACCTTGCCCTCGGCCTCGGCGCGGCTGGCCTTCCTGGCCACCGTGCTCGTGGCGCTGGCCATCGCCGCGGCGCTGTCCAGCCGGCTGGGCGCGGGCCGCTTCGGCCGCGCGCTGCGCCTGCTGCGCGAGGAGCCGGCCCTGGCCACGAGCATGGGCTACGACCTGGTCGGCCTCAAGTCGCGGGCCACGGTGGCCTCGGCCATGCTGGCCGCCGTGGCCGGGGCCTTCCTCGGGCACTTCATCAGCTACGTGGGGCCGGACTTCATGATGGCGTCCGAGACCTTCCTGGTCTGGACCATGGTCATGATCGGCGGGCTGGGCAATGTGGCCGGTGTGGTCGTCGGCGCCTTCCTCGTGCAGGCGATCTACACGGCCGTGCCGTTCGCGCGCGACTGGCTGGGCATCGGCTCGGACATCGCGGGCGCCGTGCGCCTGGGGCTGATCGGCTGCCTGCTGCTGGCCTGCCTGCTGTGGCGCAAGGACGGCCTGCTGCCCGAACGCGTGAGGACACTGTGATGGCCCAGCTGCTGGACATTCAAGGCCTGGCCAAGTCCTTCGGCGGCAACCAGGTGCTGCAGGGCGTGGACCTCTGCATCCGGCCCGGCGAGATCGTGGGCCTGCTGGGACCCAACGGCTCGGGCAAGAGCACGCTGCTCAACCTGGTGTCGGGCTTCGCCTCGCCCGACGCGGGCCGCGTCGCCTTCCAGGGGCGCGACATCACGCGGCGCAAGGCACACGAGATCGTGCGCCACGGCATGGCCCGCACCTTCCAGCTGCCCTCCATGCCCACGCGCATGAGCGTGCTGGAGGTGACGCTGGCGGCCGACACGCGCAGCCATGGCGTGTGGTCCACGCTGTGCCGCCCACCCGCGGTGCGCAGCGCCGAGCGCGAGGCCCTGGCCCAGGCCCACCGCCTGCTGGACAGCCTGCTGCTGGGCCCCGTCAAGCAGCTGCCGGCCGCGGCGCTCTCGGGCGGGCAGAAGAAGCTGCTCAGCATCGCGTGCGCGCTGATGGGCCGCCCCCAGTTGCTCATGCTGGACGAGCCCACGGCCGGCGTG
>DATKFT010000492.1:0-7524 GCA_035544335.1 Pseudorhodoferax sp. | reverse complement strand
TTCCAGCAGGCCCAGATGTTCAGCCTGCAGGACGCCAACATCCACAACCTGGCCGTGGACGGCGTGTTCGACGACTGCCAGGACATCGTCAAGGCCGTCTCGAACGACCTGGCCTTCAAGCGCCAGTACCGCATCGGCACGGTCAACTCGATCAACTGGGCGCGGCTGCTGGCCCAGGTGGTCTACTACTTCGCGGGCTACTTCCAGGCCACGCAGGCCGAGGGCGAGCAGGTGAGCTTCACCGTGCCCTCGGGCAACTTCGGCAATATCTGCGCCGGCCATGTCGCGCGCATGATGGGCCTGCCGATCGCCAAGCTGGTGGTGGCCACGAACGAGAACGACGTGCTCGACGAGTTCTTCCGCACCGGCGTCTACCGCGTGCGCGGCAGCGCCGACACGCACGAGACCTCCAGCCCCTCGATGGACATCTCCAAGGCGTCCAACTTCGAGCGCTTCGTGTTCGACCTGCTGGGCCGCGACGGCGCCCGCACGGCCCAGCTGTTCGGCCAGCGCCTGTCCGAGAGCGGCAGCTTCGACCTGCACGCCGATCCGCAGTTTGCGCTGGCCGCCACGCGCTTCGGCTTTGCGAGCGGCAAGAGCACGCACGCCGACCGGCTCGCGACCATCCAGGACACCTGGCAGCGCTTCGGCCAGATGGTGGACACGCACACGGCCGATGGGCTCAAGGTGGCGCGCGCGCACCTCGAGCCCGGCGTGCCCATGGTCGTGCTGGAAACGGCGCTGCCGATCAAGTTCGCCGAGACCATCGTCGAAGCCCTGGGCCGTGCGCCCGAGCGGCCGGCCAAGTTCGACGGCCTCGAAGACCTGCCGCGCCGCGTGCAGCGCGTGCCGGCCGACGTGGCCGTCGTGAAGGACTACATCGCGCGGCACTGCGCAGCCTGAAGCGCCCATGAAGGTCGTCGGCTTCGCCGGCTACTCGGGCGCCGGCAAGACCACGCTGATCGAGCGGCTGATCCCGCTGCTCAAGGCGCGCGGCGAGACGGTGTCGGTCGTCAAGCATGCGCACCACGGCTTTGACATCGACACGCCCGGCAAGGACAGCTGGCGCCACCGCGAGGCCGGTGCGCAGGAGGTGGTCGTGGCCTCCAGCCGGCGCCTGGCGCTGCTGCGCGAGTACGCGGCCGAGCAGGCGCCCACGGCGCGCGGCCTGATCGCCGAGCTGCGCGCGGACGTGGACTGGGTGCTGGTCGAGGGCTTCAAGCACGAGGACCTGCCGCGCCTGGAGCTGCGCCGCGCCGGCGATGCGCGCCCCGCACGCTACCCCGAAGACCCGCATGTCTGCGCCGTGCTGACCGACGCGCCCGCCGAGCTCCAGCCCGCACCCCTGTGCCCGGTGCTGGATCTCAACGACGTGGCGGCGCTGGCCCGCTGGCTGGCCGACAATGCCGCGTTGTTCGCCTACCGCCCACCAGACGACACCCCATGAACAACCCTGCCGCCACGCTCAAGACCCTGGACGAAGCCCTGGCCCAGCTGCTGGGCTATGCCGACCCGCTGGCCGCCAGCGAGACCGACAGAGAGACTGTGTCCACTTTCGATGCCGACCGCCGCGTGCTGGCGGCCGACGTGGTGTCCGGCCTGCAGGTGCCGCCGCTGGACAACAGCGCCATGGACGGCTACGCGCTGCGCTGCGCCGACGTGCCGGCCGCGGGCACCGTGCTGCCCGTGTCCCAGCGCATTGCAGCCGGCAGCCAGGGCAGCGCGCTGTTCGCGGGCACGGCCGCGCGCATCTTCACGGGCGCACCCGTGCCCGAGGGGGCCGACGCCGTGGTCATGCAGGAGGACTGCGAGCTGCTCGATGACGGTCGCATCCGCGTGCGTAGCGTGCCCCAGCCGGGCCTGTCCATCCGCCGTGCCGGCGAGGACGTGGCGCTGGGCGCCACGGTGCTCGCGCGTGGCACGCGGCTCACACCGGCGGCGCTGGGCATGGCCGCCAGCATCGGCCTGGCCACGCTGACCGTGGCGCGGCGCCCGCGCGTGGCGCTGTTCAGCACGGGCGACGAACTCGTGATGCCGGGCGAGGTGCCGCCCGCGCAGATGCGGCCCGGCGCGATCTACAACTCCAACCGCTTCTTCCTGCGCGCGCTGCTGCAGCGCCTGGGCTGCGAGGTCAGCGACCTGGGCATCGTGCCCGACCGCGAGGACGCCACCATCGCGGCGCTGCGCAGCGCGGCGCAGGACCATGACCTGATCCTGACCAGCGGCGGCGTCTCGGTCGGCGAGGAAGACCACGTGAAGCCGGCCGTACAGGCCTTGGGCCGGCTGGAACTCTGGCAGATCGCGATCAAGCCCGGCAAGCCGTTTGCGTACGGGGCGATCCCGCGCGACGCGCAGGACGATGGGGCGGCCTGCCACTTCATCGGCCTGCCCGGCAACCCGGTGTCCAGCCTGGTCACCTTCGTCGTGCTCGTGCGGCCCTTCCTGCTGCGGCTGCAGGGCGCCGCCAACGTGGCGCCGGCCGCCGTGCAGCTGCCGGCCGCGTTCGACTGGAAGCGGGCCGACCGGCGCCGCGAGTTCCTGCGCGCGCGCCGCAACGCCGATGGCGCGCTGGAGCTGTTTCCCAACCAGGGCTCGGGCGTGCTGACCTCGGTCGCCTGGGGCGACGGCCTGGTCGACACGCCGGCCGGCCAGCCCATCGCGCGCGGCGAGACCGTGCGCTTCTTGCCGTTCGAGGACCTGTGGGGATGAGAGCACCGACTGGCCGCCCCAAGGTGCTCAGCACCGTAGCGCGTAGCGCGGAGGTACGTCGATGAATCTTCAGATCCGCTACTTCGCCTCCATCCGCGAGGGCCTGGGGCTGGACCAGGAAGCGGTGCAGACCGAGGCCGCGACCGTCGGCGCGCTGCGCGACGAACTGCTCGCGCGCGGCGGCGCCTACGCCGAGCTGCTGGCCCGTGGCCGCGCCGTGCGCGCGGCCGTGGACCAGCAGATGCAGGACGAATCCGCCGCGCTGCACGAGGGCGCCGAGGTCGCGTTCTTCCCTCCCGTCACGGGCGGCTGAGCAGCCCGTCTTCGAGCGCGCGCAGGCGCTGGCGCAGTGCCGGCGAGGCCGTGGTCATGGGCGCACGCAGGCGGTCCGCCATCTGGCCGGATTCGGCCAGCAAGGCCTTGACGGGGCCCGGATTGGGTTCGCCGAACACCGCCTGCACCCAGGGCAGCAGCGGCTCCCAGAGCGTGCGCGCCTGCTCCAGGCTGCCGGCCTGCAGCAGCGCGATCACGCGCGCGAAGCGCTCGGTGTGCCGGTGCGCGCTGGCCGCGATCGCACCGGCCGCGCCCAGGGCCAGGCTGCCGAAGATCTGCACGTCCTCTCCGGCCAGCAGCGCGAGCCGGCCATCGGCGATCAGGGCCGCGGTCTTGCCCGCGTCGCCGCCGCAGTCCTTGATGGCCTGGATGCGCGGGTGCTCCGCCAGTGCCAGCAGGGTCTCCAGGCGCAGCTCCACGCCGGCGCGGTAGGGAATGTCGTAGAGCACCAGCGGCACGCGGCTGGCGTCGGCCAGCGTGCGGAACCAGGTCAGCAGGCCCTCCTGGGAAGGCCGGATGTAGCAGGGCGGGGCCACGAGCACGCCGGCCACGGACCGGGCGCAGACGGCGTCGAGCTGGGCCAGCACGCCCTGCAGCCGGTAGCCGCCCACGCCCATGAGCACGGGCAGGCCCTGGGCCGCGGCCAGCGTGGTGTCCAGCACGGCCAGCTGCTCTTCGGCCGTCAGCGCGGCGGCCTCGCCCGTGCTGCCGCAGGCCACGAAGCCGGCCACGCCGCGGCCGGCCAGGTCATGCACCAGCGCGCGCAGGGCCGCGTGGTCCACCTGGTCGGCGGCGTCGAAGGGCGTGACGAGCGGGATCCACAGGCCGTGGAAGAGGCTGGCGGGAGCCGAGGGCGGGGAGGATGGAGAAGGCACAGACATTCCTTTCGATGGGGCAGGGGCGACCGGTGGAGTCGACCATCGAGGGAAGCGCGCGAAGCTCGTGCAGGGGGCTGCTGGGGGTTCCGTCGCACATCCGACGACGGAACCGCAGCTCCGGTCAGACGAGCAGCGGTTTGTCCTGTTTTTTCGCGGCGCAGGCGGCCAACCCGGCACGGCTGTGCAGGGTGGGGTGGCTGGCGCGTTGGCACGAGGACATGGGCCGGGAGTCTAACCGCATCGCCCGCGGCGCGCACCGCTCGCAGCGGCTCACGCCTTCTTGGCGAGCTGCGCGCGCAGTTCCGTCTTGAGGATCTTGCCGGCCGCGTTCTTGGGCAGCTCGGCGGCCTCCAGGTAGTGCTTGGGCCGCTTGAAACGCGCGATGTGCGCGATGCAGATCTGGTCGAGTTCGGCCGGCGCGGCGCTCTGGCCGGCATGGCAGCTGTAGATGGCCGCCACGGACTCGCCCCATTCGGCGTCCGGCACGCCGAGCACGCAGACCTCGCGGATGGCGGGGTGGTGCAGCAGTACCTCCTCGACTTCGCGCGGATAGATGTTGGTGCCGCCGCTGATGATCACGTCCTTGCTGCGGTCCTTGAGCGTGAGCAGGCCGTCGTCATCGAAGAAGCCCACGTCGCCCGTGTGCAGCCAACCGTCCTGCAGCGTGTTGGCCGTGGCCTGCGGCAGGTTCCAGTAGCCGCGCATGACGGTGGGCGCGCGCAGCACGATCTCGCCCGTCTCGCCGGCCGGCAGCCATTCGCCCTGCGGGCCCAGGATGCGGATCTGCACGCCGGTCTGCGCGTAGCCGCAGGACGCGAGCCGCTCCAGCAGGCGCGGATGGCGGCGGTCGTGCTGGCTGCGCGTGAGCGCGCTGATGGTCATGGGCGTCTCGCCCTGGCCGTAGATCTGGGCCAGGCGTTCGCCGAAACGGTCCATGGCCTGCAGGCAGTCGGCCACGTACATGGGGCCGCCGCCGTAGACCAGCGTCTGCAGGCCCGGCAGGTCGGTGGCGGCCGACGCGGTGAGGCGCGAGACCATGGTCGGCGCCGCGAACATCGACACGCGCTGGTGCACGCACAGCAGGTGGTCGAGTTCGTCGACCTCGAAGCCGCACGACTCCGGGCAGATGTGCAGGGCGCCGTGCAGCACATGGGGAAGGATGTACAGGCCCGAGCCGTGCGACATCGGCGCGGCGTGCAGGATGGCGCGGCCCATGCCTTCGGGCTCGACATCGTTGGCGTAGGCGCCGGCCATGGCCAGCAGGTTGGCATGGCTCAGCATCGCGCCCTTGGGCCGGCCCGTGGTGCCGCTGGTGTAGAACAGCCAGGCCAGCGCGTCGGGCTCCACCGCGACGGGCGTTGCGGGCCCGCCGCCGAACAGGCGCTCGCAGGCCGCGCTGCCCGCTGCCATGCCCCGGGTGCTCGGCACCCGTTCCAGTGCGTCCAGCGCCTCGGCGTGGTCGGGGTCGTGGAACAGCACGCGGGCCTGGCAGTCCTCGAGGATGAAGGCCAGTTCGCGCGCGTGCAGTTTCACGTTCACAGGCACCACCGCGAGCCCGCGCGCCCAGCAGCCGAACAGCAGCGGCAGCCACTCGGGTTGGTTTTTCATGAAGATGGCGACCCGGTCGCCGCTCTGGCAGCCCAGCTGCGCGAGCCCCGCCGCCAGGGCCAGCGCGCGCTGGAGCAGCTCGCCATAGCTGGCGACCACCCGGTCGCCCCATGCGAGTGCCGGGGCCCCGGGCCGCTGCGTGGCCGTGCGCCAGAGCAGGCCGAAAACACCGTGGTTGAAATGCATCTGAGCTCCTCTGGCGCGGGGCAGGGTCGGGGCCTTGGGGCCTGCCCATCCGCAGCAGCGCAGCGCGCGAGCGGCTGGCGCATGGATGCAGCATGCATGCAGCGGTGGCCGCTGACCATGGGGATCACCCCGGGGACGGCGCTGGCCCGCACCATCCCCCACAATCGCGCCATGTCCTTGCCCCTGCCCCGCGTGACCATCCAGACCGGCGACTTCGACCTCGGGGCCGAAGTGGCCGCGCTGCGCGCCCAGGATGCGCGCGTGGGCGCCGTCTGCAGCTTCGTGGGCACCGTGCGCGACCACCATCCCGACGCGCCCGGCCAGGTCACGGCGCTGGAACTCGAGCACTACCCCGGCATGACGGAGCGCGCCATCGAGGCCATGGTCGATGCGGCATTCGACCGCTTTGCGCTGTACGGCGCGCGCGTGGTGCACCGCGTGGGGCCGCTGGCGCCCACGGACCAGATCGTGCTGGTGGCTGTCACCTCGGCGCACCGCGGCGTGGCCTTCCAGGCCTGCGAGTTCCTGATGGACTACCTCAAGACCCAGGCGCCGTTCTGGAAAAAGGAACAAACGCCCGAAGGGCCCGAAGGCGGGCGCTGGGTCGATGCGCGCGTCAGCGACGACGCGGCGCTGGCCCGCTGGGGCATCACCGCGCGCAACGCCTGAAGGCGTCCGGCCTGCTGGCCGCCCGCCCGCGGCGGAGCCGGCGGGCCGCTTGATCCAGATCAGCTTTCGGTGCCGGCTGACAGCCATGCCCTTGAAATGACCGCATGCTTCCCTATGTTCAGTGGAGTCTGGAGAACTCGAACATGCGAATCGACAAGCTCACCACCAAGTTTCAGGAAGCCCTGGGCGACGCCCAGTCGCTGGCGCTGGCCAACGACAATGCCTACATCACCCCCCAGCACGTGCTGGCCGCCATGCTCAAGCAGCAGGACGGCCCGCGCCCGCTGCTGGAACGTGCCGGTGCCAACGTGCAAGGCCTGCTGGCCTCGGCCGAATCCGCCGTCAAGCGGCTGCCCCAGGTCCAGGGCCAGGAGCAGATCCAGCCCGACCGCGACCTCGTCACGCTGCTGCAGGCCTCCGAGAAGGAGGCCTTGAAGCGCGGCGACCAGTTCATCGCCAGTGAGCTGTTCCTGCTGGCCTATGCCGACAGCAAGATCGATTCGGCCAAGCTCCTGCGCGAGCATGGCGTTTCGCGCAAGGCGCTGGAGGCTGCCATCGATGCCGTGCGTGGCGGCCAGAAGGTCGACAGCGCCGAGGCCGAAGGCCAGCGCGAGGCGCTCAAGAAGTACACGCTGGACCTGACCGAGCGCGCCCGCATGGGCAAGCTCGACCCCGTGATCGGCCGCGACGACGAGATCCGCCGCGCGATCCAGGTGCTGCAGCGCCGCACCAAGAACAACCCCGTGCTGATCGGCGAACCCGGCGTGGGCAAGACCGCCATCGTCGAAGGCCTGGCCCAGCGCATCGTGGCAGGCGAGGTGCCCGATTCGCTCAAGGGCAAGCGCGTGCTGTCGCTGGACATGGCCGCGCTGCTGGCCGGCGCCAAGTACCGCGGCGAGTTCGAGGAGCGGCTCAAGAGCGTGCTCAACGAGCTGGCCAAGGACGAAGGCCAGACCATCGTCTTCATCGACGAGCTGCACACCATGGTGGGCGCGGGCAAGGCCGAAGGCGCGATGGACGCCGGCAACATGCTCAAGCCCGCGCTCGCGCGCGGCGAACTGCACTGCGTGGGCGCGACCACGCTGGACGAATACCGCAAGTACATCGAGAAGGATGCCGCGCTGGAGCGCCGCTTCCAGAA
>DATKFT010000491.1:0-13124 GCA_035544335.1 Pseudorhodoferax sp. | reverse complement strand
GAAGGCGGTTTCGACAAGCTCAAGGGCAAGAAGATCGCGCTGGTCTACCACGACTCGCCCTACGGCAAGGAGCCGATCCTGCTGCTGCAGAAACGTGCGGCCAAGGAAGGCTTCGAGCTCTCGCTGTTCCCGGTCACGCCGCCCGGCGTGGAGCAAAAGAGCACCTGGCTGCAGATCCGCCAGCAAAAGCCCGACTACGTGCTGCTGTGGTCGGCCGGCGTGATGACGCCCGCCGCCGTGCGCGAGGCCCAGGCCACGGGCTATGCGCGCGACAAGATCTACGCGATCTGGTGGGCCGGCTCGGACCACGACGTGAAGGACATCGGCGCCGGCGCCAAGGGCTACAACGCGATCACCATCCACAACAGCGCGGCCAAGGACAAGGTGCACGACGAGCTCAAGAAGTTCGTTTACGACAAGGGCCAGGGCACGGCATCGAACGCCGGCGAGGTCGGCGTGATGGCGCACACGCGCGGCATGATGATCTCCATGCTGCAGGTCGAGGCGATCCGCGCCGCGCAGGAGAAGTTCGGCAAGGGCAAGGTCATGACGGCCGAGCAGGTCAAGTGGGGCATGGAGAACCTGGACCTCACGGCCGACAAGCTCAAGGCGCTGGGCTTCGGCGAGATCATGCGGCCCGTCAAGACCTCGTGCAGCAACCACATGGGCAGCGACTGGGCGCGCATCGTGCAGTGGGACGGCGCCAAGTGGAACATCACCTCGGACTGGTACCAGTCCGACAAGAGCCTGATCGACCCGCTGGTCAAGGAGCTGTCGGCCAAGTACGCGAGCGACAAGAAGATCACGCCCCGTTCCTGCTCGTAAGACCATGTCCGCAGTGCCTTCGGCCGAACGCCGCGAACTCCTCGATGTCAACGGCATCGAGGTCATCTACAACCACGTGATCCTGGTGCTCAAGGGCGTCTCGCTGCGCGTGGACGAAGGCAGCATCGTGGCCCTGCTCGGCGCCAACGGCGCCGGCAAGACCACCACCCTGCGGGCGGTGTCCAACCTGCTGCACGCCGAGCGCGGCGCGGTGACCAAGGGCTCGATCGCGCTGCGCGGCGAGCGCATCGAGAACCTCACGCCGGCCGAGCTCGTGGACCGCGGGGTGATCCAGGTCATGGAGGGGCGGCACTGCTTCGCCCACCTGACCATCGAGGAGAACCTCATGACCGGCGCCTATACGCGCAAGGACGGACGTGCCGCGGTCGAGCAGACGCTGGAGAAGGTCTACAACTACTTCCCGCGCCTGAAGACCCGGCGCACCAGCCAGGCCGCCTACACCTCGGGTGGCGAGCAGCAGATGTGCGCGATCGGCCGCGCGCTGATGGCCAACCCCAAGATGGTGCTGCTCGACGAGCCTTCCATGGGCCTGGCGCCGCAGATCGTCGAGGAGGTGTTCGAGATCGTGAAGGATCTCAACACCAAGGAGGGCGTGACCTTCCTGCTCGCCGAGCAGAACACCAACATGGCGCTGCGCTACGCCGACTTCGGCTACATCCTGGAAAGCGGGCGCGTGGTCATGGACGGCGCGGCCAGTGCGCTGCGCGAGAACGAGGACGTCAAGGAGTTCTACCTGGGCACGGGCGGCGAAGGCCGCAAGAGCTTTCGCGACGTCAAGAGCTACAAGCGCCGCAAGCGCTGGCTGGCATGAGCCCACCCCGTCTGGATGTCCGCACGGCGTGTGGCCATCCCATCCCCCTCAAGGGGCGCCGCCAGCGGCCGGGCCAAGCCCGTTCCGCGGCGTCTGCTGGCATGGCCTGCTCCGCGGCCGTTCGATCCGCGGCTTGCGCGCCAGCGCTGTATTTTTCTCTCATTTCCGGACCGCCTGCAGGGCGCCCCGCTGTATGAATGCCGCCACCCTCGATGCGCGCGAGACGCGCGACCCCGCCGAACGCGAAGCCGCGCTGCTGGCGGCCTTGCCCGGCCTCGTGGCCCATGCCAAGGCGCACAGCCCGGCGCAGGCCGCGCGGCTGGCGCAGGTGGATGCGGCCCGGATCGACAGCCGGGCGGCGCTGGCGAGGCTGCCCGTGCTGCGCAAGCACGAACTGCTCGCGCAGCAGCAGGCGGCGCGCGCGGCCGGCGGCGACCCGTTCGGCGGCTTTGCGGCCAGCGGCTGGTCCAGCCTGCACCTGGCGCGGCGCGCCAAGCGCGTGTTCCAGTCGCCCGGCCCGCTGTACGAGCCGCAGGGCCTGGAGGACGACAGCTGGCGCATGTCGCGTGCCATGTACGCGGCGGGCTTTCGCGAAGGCGAACTCGTGCACAACAGCTTCAGCTACCACCTGACCCCCGCCGGCGCCATGATGGAGGAGGGCGCGCTCGCGCTGGGCTGCACGGTGTTCCCGGGCGGTGTGGGCAACACCGAGATGCAGCTGCAGGCCATGGCCGACCTGCGCCCGCAGGGCTACTGCGGCACGCCGAGCTTTCTGAAGATCGCGCTCGAGAAGGCGGCGGGCCGGCCGCTGTCGCTGTCCAAGGCCCTGGTCAGCGGCGAGGCCTGTCCGCCCTCGCTGCGCGACTGGTTCGGCGCCCAGGGCATCGCGGCCTACCAGTGCTATGCCACGGCCGACGTCGGCCTGATCGCCTATGAGACGCCGGCCCGCGAAGGCCTGGTGCTGGACGAGCAGGTCATCGTCGAGATCGTCGGCCCCGACGGCCAGCCGGTGGCCGAAGGCGAGGTCGGCGAGGTCGTGGTGACCAGCTTCGATGCCGACTACCCGCTGATCCGCTTCGGCACGGGCGACCTGTCGGCCGTGCTGCCGGGACGCTGCCCCACGGGCCGCACCAACACCCGCATCAAGGGCTGGATGGGCCGGGCCGACCAGACCACCAAGGTGCGCGGCATGTTCGTGCATCCCAGCCAGGTGCAGGCGATCCTGCAGCGCTTTCCCGAGCTCGGGCGCGTGCGCCTGGTCGTCAGCGGCGAGATGGCCAGCGACGCGATGGTGCTGCAGGCCGAGTGCGCCGCGCCTGGCGACGCCTTGCAGGCGCGCGTGGCCGAGGCCGTGCGCGAGGTGACCAAGCTGCGCGGCGAGGTCCTGTGGTGCGCCGTGGGCAGCCTGCCGCAGGACGGCCGGCTCATCGACGATCAGCGCAGCTACCGCTAAGCTGAGGCAGTTGCTGCAGCGCACTGGTAGTTCTCTGAATTTCCCCACACGCGAAAGGGCTCTACCATGCGCCCCGTTATTCCTTTGGCAACAGGAGCTCAGATGCACAAGATATTCACCATGGCGGCGCTGTCGCTGGCCGCTTTGGGCGCGCAAGCGCAGGACTTTCCGGGCGGCAAGCCGATCACCATGGTGGTGCCGTTCGCGGCCGGCGGCCCGACCGACCGCGTCGCGCGCGACCTGGCCGAGGCCATGGCACGCCAGCTGGGCAACGTGCCCATCGTGATCGACAACGCCGCCGGCGCCGGCAGCACGATCGGCAACGCCAAGGTGGCGCGTGCCCGCGCCGATGGCTACACGCTGCTGGTCACGCACGTGGGCATGGCGACCACGCCCGTGCTGTACCGCAAGCTGACCTACAACTACGAGACCGATTTCGAATACCTGGGCATGATCAACGACGTGCCCATGACGCTGATCGGCAAGCCGGGCCTGGCGGCCAAGAACTTCGCCGAGCTGCGCACCTGGATCGGCCAGAGCGGTGGCAAGGTGAACCTGGGCAATGCGGGCGTGGGCTCGGCCTCGCACCTGTGCGGCCTGCTGTTCCAGAGCGAGCTCAAGGCCGAAATGACCACCGTGCCCTACAAGGGCACGGCGCCGGCCATCGCCGACCTGCTGGGCGGGCAGATCGATCTGCTGTGCGACCAGACCACCAACACCACGGGCCAGATCGAGGCCGGCAAGGTCAGGCCCTATGCCGTGACCACGCTCAAGCGCCTGACCACGCCCGCGCTCAAGGACATTCCCACGCTGGACGAGTCGGGCATGAAGGGCTTCCAGGTCACGATCTGGCATGGCATGTACGCGCCCAAGGGCACGCCGGCACCCGTGCTGGCCAAGCTCAACGAGGCGCTGAAGGCGGCGCTGAAGGATCCGGAGTTCATCCGCAAGCAGGAAGGCCTGGGCGCCGTGGTCGTGACCGACAAGCGCGTGGAGCCCGCCGAGCACAAGAAGTTCGTGCAAGCCGAGGTGGCGCGCTTCGGCCCCGTCATCAAGGCCGCCGGCGCCTACGTGGACTGAGCACGCGCAGCTGCCGCAGACAAGCCACCGGGCGCAGGCCCGGTGGCTTTTTTCATGCCCGCGGCCGGCGCCGGCCGGCTACTTGGGCCGCACCGCGTCCGCCGTGCCCTGGATGAAGGCCTTGAGCGCTTCCACATCGGCCATCGAGAGCTTGCCCGTGAAGTCGGGCATGCCGCGCGCCATGGCCGGGCCCTTGAACAGGAACTTGTCCAGGTTCTCGATGAAGGCCGCGTCCATGTAGCCCAGGTTGGGGATGTTGCCGCCGCGGTCCACGCCCGGCACGCCGTGGCAGAACACGCAGTTGCTGACATACAGGCCGGTGCCGGCCTCGACCTTGGCCGGGTCGTAGGCCACGCCCTGCAGCAGCTTGCCCATGCGGTAGGCCACGAAGTCCGGCATCTTGGCCTGGCCGCCCACCGCGAAGGTGTAGACCGTGCCCGGCCCCTGGCGTTCGGTGGCGCGCTGGGCCAGACCGTAGACGCCGCCCCAGCCGACCGCGATCGACACGTACTGCTTGCCATCCACGAGGTAGGTGGCCGGCGCGGCCACCACGCCGGTGCCGGTCGGCGTCTCCCAGAGCTTGGCGCCGGTCTTGGCGTTGTAGGCCACCATGCGGCCGTCGGCCGTGCCCTGGAACACGAGGTTGCCGGCCGTGGTCAGCGTGCCGCCGTTCCAGGGCGACACGTGCTCCACGCCCCAGGCCTCCTTCTGCGCCACGGGGTCCCAGGCCACGAGCCGCCCCATGGGCTTGCTCGTGGGCGGCGCGGCGTTCAGGAACATGGCGGTGTTCCAGCCCTGGGCTGCGTGCGGGCGCAGCGGGGCGGCTTCGTTGAACTTCCAGTCCTTGTCGTCCATGAGGTTGAGTGGCACGTGCTGGGCCGGCAGGTAGACCAGGCCCGTCGTCGGGTTGAACGACATCGGGTGCCAGTTGTGCGCGCCGAACGGACCCGGCACGGCGTCGCCGGGCTTGTCGTTCTGGCGTGCGGCGGCGACCTCGATGGGCCGGCCCTTGGCGTCGTAGCCCGTGGCCCAGTTCACTTCGACGAAGTTCTTGGCCGAGATGAAGCGGCCGTTGGTGCGGTCGATCACGAAGAAGAAGCCGTTCTTGGGCGCATGCAGGATCACCTTGCGTGGCTTGCCCGCGATCTGGAGGTTGGCCAGGATCATGGGCTGCGCGGAGGTGTAGTCCCAGTTGTCGCCCGGCGTCTCCTGGTAGTGCCACTTGTACTGGCCCGTGTCCGGATCCAGCGCGACGATGGAGGCCAGGTACAGGTTGTCGCCACCGGCCGGGCTGCGCTTGCTGCGGGCCCAGGGCGAGCCGTTGCCGGTGCCGATGTACATGAGGTTGAGCTCGGGGTCGAAGGCCATGGTGTCCCAGACCGTGCCGCCGCCGCCGGCCTCCCAGTACCTGCCGGCAGGGTCCCAGGTCTTGGCGGCGCGCGCCATCGCGGCGTCCTCGTAGGGCTTGGCGGGGTCGCCCGGCACCGTGAACCAGCGCCACTTCTGCTCGCCGCTCGTGGCGTCGTAGGCCGTGATGTAGCCGCGCACGCCGTACTCGGCGCCGCCGTTGCCGATGATGACCTTGCCCTTGAACACGCGCGGCGCGCCCGTGATGGTGTAGCTGCGGGCGTGGTCGATCAGCGTGTCCTTCTCCCACAGCACGCGGCCGCTGGCCGCGTCCAGCGCCACGAGGCGGCCGTCGTAGGCGGCGACGTAGACCTTGCCTTCCCACAGCGCGACGCCGCGGTTGACCACGTCGCAGCAGCCACGAAAGCCCTTGGACCGGTCGACCTGCGGGTCGTAGCTCCAGATGCGCTGGCCGCTGCGCACGTCGATGGCGTGCACCACGCTCCACGACGCCGTCACGTACATCACGCCGTCGACCACGAGCGGCGTGGCTTCCACGCCGCGCGTGCTCTCGAGGTCGTAGGACCAGACCAGGCCGAGCTGCTGCACGTTGCCTGCGTTGATCTGGTCCAGCCGGCTGTAGCGTGTCTCGGCGTAGTCCAGGCCGTAGCTGGGCCAGTCCGGCGTCTTGGCCGCGTTGGCGCGGATGAAGGCACCGTTGACCTTCTTCACGGCACTTGCGGCGCGCTCGGCCGGTGTTTTTTCGGCTGGCGTCGGTGCCGCCGATGGCTGTGCGGCCACCGATGACGCGAGCGCGGCCAGGGCCAGCGCGGCAAGGGAACGAACGGGCATCGCGGTGTCTCCATTGTTGTCGTGGTGAGGGCGAGCATCTGCGCGCCGGCGCGGTGCATGCTCAGGGCTTTCCCTAGGGGCTTGCGCCCGGGAAAGCCCGCTCGCGCCGGCGCGTGCTGCGGACCTAGCATGGCGGCCACATGCGCACCGGACCGCGCAGGAGACAAGATGCCCGCTTCGCTTCCCCCCGCCACGCTCGCGCAGCTGCTGCGCGGCATGCTGCGCATCCGCGCGTTCGAAGATGCCGCCGAGGCGGCCAGCCAGGGCGGCGTCAGCGCCTATGGCCAGAGCGCGGGCACCAGCGCCCAGGTGCGCGGCCCGCTGCACCTGTCCACCGGCCAGGAGGCCGTGCCCGTCGGCGTCTGTGCGCATCTGCGGCCCGGCGACTACCTGACCTCCACGCACCGCGGCCACGGCCACACGCTGGCCAAGGGCGCGGACCTCTCGCGCATGATGGCCGAGCTGTTCGGCAAGGCCACCGGCTTCAACGGCGGCAAGGGCGGCTCCATGCACATCGCCGATTTTTCGGTCGGCATGCTGGGCGCCAACGGCGTGGTGGCGGCCGGCCTGCCGATCGCCGTGGGCGCGGCGCACGGCGCCAAGCTGCAGGGCAAGGACGGTGTCACGGCCTGCTTCTTCGGCGACGGCGCGATCAACCGCGGCCCCTTCCTGGAGTCGCTGAACTGGGCCAAGGTCTACGCGCTGCCCGTGCTGTTCGTCTGCGAGGACAACCGCTGGAGTGCCACCACGGCCAGCGCGCCCATGACGGCGGGCGAGGGGGCTTCGGCGCGCGCCGTGGCCATGGGCGTGCCGGCCACGCAGGTCGACGGCAACGATGTGCAGGCCGTCTACGCCGCGGCCGAACAGCTCGTGGCGCAGCTGCGCGCCGGCGGCGGCCCCTGCCTGCTGCACGCGCACACCTACCGCATCAAGGGCCATGTGTCGGTGGACGCGGCGGCCTACCGCGACCCGGCCGAGCTCGCGGCCGCGCGCGAGACCGACCCGATCGCGCGCGCCTGCGCGCGCTACCTGGCGCTGGGCGGCAGCGCGCTGGAGCTGCAGCGCATCGAGCAGGGCGCGCGCGACGAGGTGGCGCGGGCACTGGACGCCGCCGCGGCCGCGCCCTGGCCCGAGCCGCAGCAGGCCTACACCGATGTGCAGACCACGGGAGCCGGCCAATGGTATTGACCCCCACGCCAGGACAGGGCGAGGCTGCCTCCCGCGCGGGTGCGCAAAGCCCGGGAGCGGCCGCGCGGCTTTCGCTGAGCTACGCGCAGGCCGCTGCGCTGGCGGTGCAGCACGCGATGCAGGACGACGCGCGTGTGGTCGTGCTCGGCGAGGACGTGGGCCGTGGCGGCATCTTCGGCCAGTACCAGGGGCTGCAGCAGCGCTTCGGGCCCGCGCGCGTGATCGACACGCCGATCAGCGAGGCCGCCATCATGGGCGCAGGCGTGGGCATGGCGCTCGCGGGCATGCGGCCCGTGGTGGAGATGCGCGTGGTCGACTTCGCGCTGTGCGGCATGGACGAGGTCGTGAACCAGGCTGCCAAGAACCGCTTCATGTTCGGCGGCCAGGGCCGCGTGCCGCTGGTCGCGCGCATGCCGGGCGGCATCTGGGACGCCTCCGCCGCCCAGCACTCGCAGTCGCTGGAGGCTTGGTTCGCGCACATGCCGGGCCTGGTCGTGGTCTGCCCGGCCACGCCGCAGGACAACTACAGCCTGCTGCGCGCGGCGCTGGCCGCCGGCGACCCGGTGGTCTACATCGAGCACAAGACGCTGTGGGGCCAGCAGGGCGAGGTCGACACCGCGCTGCAGGTGCCGCTGGGCCAGGCCGCGCTGCGCCGACGCGGCGATGCGCTCACGCTGGTCAGCTGGAGCCGCCAGGCCCATCTGTGCGAGCAGGCGGCCGACCAGCTCGCCGCCGAGGGCATCGCCGTGGACTGCATCGACCTGCGCAGCATCTGGCCCTGGGACCGCGAGACCGTGCTGGCCTCCTGCGCGCGCACGGGCCGGCTGCTGGTCGTGCACGAGGCCGTGCAGGCGGCCGGTTTCGGCGCCGAGATTGCGGCCACGGCGGCCGAGGCCACGGGCTGCCGCGTCGCGCGGCTCGGTGCGCCGCGCATCCCGGTCGGCTATGCGCCCGTGCTGGAGACGCAGTCGCGCGTCAGTGTGGAACAGACCGTCGCGCGTGTGCGGCAACTGTTGAACCTGGATTCCGCGGTTGGCCGCTCGCAGCCTTCAGAGAAGCCGCATGAACACTGAACCTGGCGTCTTCGGTACCCATTCTTTTCTGGGTGACGACGCGATGCACCCGCCGGCACCGCGCTCGCCGCGCCATGCGGCGTTGCTCCTCCTTGCGCACAGGAGTGCGCCGCGTCGCCGCGCCTTGCCTGACACGCCGATCACGGCACCCTCGGGCGCATCCAACTGCCGAATCTAGGTTGAACTGAGGAACCCGCCATGACGTCCATCTTTTCGATCCACCGCTTGCTGGTGGGCGCCGCCGCGCTGGCCGCCTGCGCCACGGCGCTGCCCGTGCTGGCCCAGTCGGGCTGGCCGACCAAGCCCATCCGCATGGTCGTGCCGTTCGCGCCGGGCGGCACCACCGACATCCTGGCCCGTGCGGTCGCGGTCGAGCTGACCAAGTCGCTGGGCCAGCCCGTGGTGGTGGACAACAAGGCAGGCGCGGGCGGCAACATCGGCGCCGACATCGTGGCCAAGGCGCCGCCCGACGGCTACACCATCCTGATGGGCACCGTGGGCACGCACGCGATCAACAAGTGGCTCTACGGCAAGATGCCCTACGACCCGGTCAAGGACTTCGCGCCGATCAGCCTGGTGGCCGGCGTGCCCAACGTGATGGTGGTCAATGCCGAGAAGGCGCGTGCGCTGAAGATCCATGACGTGAAGGACTTCATCGCCTATGCGAAGGCCAATCCGGGCAAGCTCAACATGGCCTCCAGCGGCAACGGCACCTCGATCCACATGGCCGGTGAGCTGTTCAAGACCATGACGGGCGCCTACATGGTGCACTTCCCGTACAAGGGCTCGGGCCCCGCGCTCATGGACATGGTGGGCGGCAACATGGACGTGATGTTCGACAACCTGCCCTCGGCCATGCAGCAGATCAAGGCCGGCAAGCTGACCGCGCTGGCCGTGACCAGTGCCCAGCGCTCGGCCGCGCTGCCCGATGTGCCCACGGTGGAGCAGGCCGGCGGCCCGGCGCTCAAGGGCTTCGAGGCCAGCTCCTGGTTCGGCCTGCTGGCCCCCGCGGGCACGCCGCCCGAGATCGTGAACCGCATCCAGCAGGACGTGGCCAAGGCGATCAAGACACCCGAGGTCAGCGAGCGCCTGCTGGCGCAGGGTGCGATCCCGAGCGGCAACACGCCACAGCAGTTCGCCGCGCTGATCGATGCGGAGCTGAAGAAGTGGCAGCCCGTGGTCAAGGCCTCGGGCGCGAAGGTGGACTGAAGCAGCGGCGCGGGTGGGCGCGGGTGGAGGGCTACACGCCCCAGACCACGTCCTGGCCCGCCGCCTCGGCGCGCCGCAGCATCTCGATGAAGGGCACGGCGCGCTGGCGCAGCGACACCACCTCGGGCTTGGTCCTGGGCTGCTCGCCCTTGGCGTGGGCCTCGTCTTCGGCGGCCTTCTGGGCCGCTTCTTCCTCGGCGATGGCCTTCTCGAGCGCCGCGACGGCGCCCGGCATCTGGGCCGGCGCGATGATGCCCGTGGGGCCGGGCTCCTTGCCGATCAGCTGCAGCACGCGGCGCCCATTGGGCTCCAGCATGATGAGATCGCCTGTGGCCTTGGATTTGAACTTGAACAGCATGGTCGTCAGCGGTACATGTAATCGCGGTTGAACGGGTAGGCCGATTGTGCGCCCGTCATCGGTCCGCCCCGCGTGCTGCCGCTGGGCCGGCTGGCCAGCATCTGGTGCAGCGAGATCCAGTCGTGCTCGAAGCTCATCGCGCTGCCGGCCAGGTACAACCGGTAGGCGCGCAGCACGCGCTCGGCCCGGCCCGCGTCCTGGGTGCTGGCCTGCAGCACGCGCGCGGCTTCGTCCAGCCGCGCTTCCAGCGCGTCGGACCAGGCCCACAGCGTGCGCGCGTAGTGCGGGCGCAGGTTCTCGGTGTCCACCATCTCCAGGCCTGCGCCCGCCATCTCGCGCAGCACATGCGAGACATGCAGCAGCTCGCCACCCGGGAAGATGTACTTCTCGATGAAGTCGCCCATGCCCGCGCCGAGCTGCTCGTGGTGGATGGACGAGCCCGTGATGCCGTGGTTGAGCACCAGGCCGCCGGGCTGCAGCAGGTCGTGGATGCGCTGGAAGTAGGTGGCCATGTTCGCGCGGCCCACATGCTCGAACATGCCGACCGAGGCGATCTTGTCGAAGGGCCGGTCGGTCTGCAGGTCGCGGTAGTCGCACAGCAGCATGCGCACGCGGTCGGACAGGCCGCGCCGCTCGATCTCGCGGCTCACGTGCGCGTGCTGGTTGTGCGACAGCGTGATGCCCGTGGCGTCCACGCCGTAGTGCTCGGCCGCCCACAGCAGGAGGCCGCCCCAGCCCGCGCCGATGTCCAGGAAGCGCTCGCCGCGCTGCAGCATGAGCTTTTTGCAGATGTGGTCGAGCTTGGCCTCCTGCGCCTGGGCGAGCGACATGTCGGCCTCGCGGAAGTAGGCACAGGAGTACACGCGCTTGTCGTCCAGCCACAGCGCGTAGAAGTCGTCCGACACGTCGTAGTGGAACTGGATCTGCTCGGCGTCCCGGGTCTGCGAGTGCGCGGCCAGCGACCTGGCCCGGCGCAGCATGCCGCCCCACCAGCCCGACGAGGCCTGCTCGCCCGGATGCCCGGGCAGCAGCCGGGCCGCGACCTCCATGAGGTCGCGCATGCGGCCCTGCAGCTGCACGCGGCTCTCGACGAAGTCCTCGGCCAGCCGCCCGATCTGGCCCGCGGCCATCGTCGCCAGGCTGGACCAGTCCTGGAATGCGAGCGTGATCCGGGCGCCGGGGGCGCCCACGCGTTCACCGGCCGGCAGCTGCAGCGCCACGGGCACCGGGAGGCCCTGCAGCTGGGCCTCGATCTTGGGGATGAGGGGGTTGCGCATTCGTAAATTCTTGTCAAACGGGAAAGCCCCAGTCAAGACATGGTTTGTAGGACGGGGTCGCTTGCGGCCGCGTTTGCCCTGGATTGACATCAAATGGTTGAGGTCTAAACTATTTCGACATGAATATCCTGTGCATTGGCGGCGGCCCCGCCGGCCTGTACTTCGCGCTGCTCATGAAGCGGCACGACGCCACGCACCAGGTGACGGTGGTGGAGCGCAACCGGCCCGGCGACACCTTCGGCTGGGGCGTGGTGCTGTCGGACCAGACGCTGGACAACCTGCGCGCGGCCGACCCGCCCACCGCGGCGCGCATCGGCGAGCAGTTCCACCACTGGGACGACATCGCCGTGTTCTTCAAGGGTCGCAGCGTGCGCACGGGCGGCCATGGCTTTTGTGGCATCGGCCGCAAGCGTCTGCTGCAGATCCTGCAGGAGCGCTGCACGGAGCTCGGTGTGCAGCTCGTGTTCGAGACCGATGTGCACGACGACCAGGCGCTGGCACGGCAGTTCGGCGCCGACCTCGTCGTGGCCTGCGACGGCCTGAACAGCCGTGTGCGCCAGCGCTACGCCGACAGCTACCGACCCGACGTGGACCTGCGCGCCTGCCGCTTCGTGTGGCTGGGCACGCGCAAGCGCTTCGACGCCTTCACGTTCGCGTTCGAGCAGACCGCGCATGGCTGGTTCCAGGCCCATGCCTACCAGTTCGACGAGCAGACCTCGACCTTCATCGTCGAGACGCCCGAGTCCGTCTGGCAGGCACATGGCCTGGACCGCATGCCGCAGGACGAGGCCATCGCGTTCTGCGAGCGGCTGTTTGCGGCCTACCTGGATGGCGAGCGGCTGGTCAGCAATGCCGCGCACCTGCGCGGCTCGGCCATCTGGATCCGCTTTCCGCGCGTGGTCTGCGGCCGCTGGGTGCACCGCGTGGCGCTGGACGGCCGCGAGCTGCCGGTCGTGCTCATGGGCGATGCGGCGCACACGGCGCATTTCTCGATCGGCAGCGGCACCAAGCTCGCGCTCGAGGACGCGATCGACCTGGCCGGCGCGATCGGCGAGGCTCCTGACCTCGGTCGGGCGCTCGCCGCCTACGAGACCCGGCGCAGCGTGGAGGTGCTCAAGATCCAGAACGCCGCGCGCAACTCCACCGAGTGGTTCGAGAGCGTGGCACGCTACAGCGGCCTGGCGATCGAGCAGTTCGCCTACGCGCTGCTCACGCGTTCACAGCGCATCGGCCACGAGAACCTGCGCCTGCGCGACGCGCGCTGGCTCGGTGGCTACGAGCGCTGGCTTGCGGGCGAAGAGGCGGGCGAAGAGGCGGGCGCGGGCGAGGACAGGAACGCAGACGGACAGGCACGCCTGCCCATGCTGCTGCCGCTCACGGTGCGCGGCCTCAGGCTCAAGAACCGCATCGTGGTCTCGCCCATGGCGACCTACAGCGCCGTGGAGGGCGTGCCGCAGGACTTCCACCTCGTGCACCTGGGCGCGCGCGCGCTGGGTGGCGCGGCGCTGGTCTTCGTGGAGATGACCAGCCCCGTGCCCGAGGGCCGCATCACGCCGGGCTGCACCGGCCTGTGGAACGACGCGCAGCAGGCCGCCTTTGCGCGCATCGTCGGCTTCGTGCACGCGAGCAG
>DATKFT010000490.1:0-7472 GCA_035544335.1 Pseudorhodoferax sp. | reverse complement strand
GACATGCTGGAAGTGCGCAACAAGATGAAGGCCAAGGAAGCCGCCGGCGGCAAGAAGACGCTGCTGCTGGGCCCCAACTGCCCCGGCCTGATCACGCCCGACGAGATCAAGATCGGCATCATGCCCGGCCACATCCACCGCAAGGGCCGCGTGGGCGTGGTCTCGCGCTCCGGCACGCTGACCTACGAAGCCGTGGCCATGCTGACCGAAATCGGCCTGGGCCAGTCCAGCGCGGTCGGCATCGGTGGCGACCCGATCAACGGCTTGAAGCACATCGACGTGATGCAGGCCTTCAACGACGATCCGGAAACGGACGCCGTGATCATGATCGGCGAGATCGGCGGCCCGGACGAGGCGGATGCGGCCCGCTGGTGCAAGGCCAACATGAAGAAGCCCGTGGTCGGCTTCATCGCCGGCGTGACCGCGCCTCCCGGCAAGCGCATGGGCCACGCCGGTGCGCTGATCTCCGGCGGCGCCGACACGGCGGACGCCAAGCTGGCCATCATGGAAGAGTGCGGCTTCACGATCACGCGCAACTTCTCCGAACTGGGCAAGCTGCTCAAGTCCAAGCTGTAAAAAGCACAAGTCAGGCCCAGGTCAGGCTACGCAGTTCTACGAACTGCGCCCAGCCGGATTGCTGGGTACACTGACTCCGGCATACACAGAAAGCGCCCTGCAGGGCGCTTTTGCATTCATAACAGCCGGAGAAATCGTTCATGTTCCTGGGTCTCGACCTGTCTTCCGCCACGTTCTGGAGCGCCTTTGGCTCCATCCTGCTGGCCAATGTGGTGCTCTCGGGCGACAACGCGGTGGTGATCGCCATGGCCGCGCGCACGCTCAAGCCCGAACAACGCGGCAAGGCCATCTTCTTCGGCAGCGCGGCCGCCATCGTGATGCGGATCGTGCTGACCATCGTCGCGATCCGCCTGCTGACGCTGCCCTTCCTCAAGATCGTCGGCGCCGGTCTGCTGACCTACATCGGCGTGGACCTGCTGATGGGCGAAGGCGATGGTGACGCAGACGGCGAGGAAGTCTCCGGCATGTTCGCGGCCATCCGCACCATCCTCGTGGCCGATCTCGTCATGAGCCTGGACAACGTGCTGGCGGTCGCCGCCGCGGCCCAGGGCAACATGCCGCTGCTGGTGTTGGGTCTGCTCGTCAGCATCCCGCTGATCGTGTTCGGCGCCTCGCTGCTGACCAAGGTCATGGAGCGCTTCCCCATCATCATCACCATTGGCGCGGCGCTGCTCGGCTTCCTGGCCGGCGAGATGCTGCTCACGGACCCCGCCGTGATCCGTTACGTCGGCGAAATCAGTGAAACCACGGTGAAGGCGGCCGGTGTGGCGGGTGCCGTGCTGGTCGTGGTGCTGGGCCGCTGGCTGCAGCGCCGCAACGAGGGCTGAGCCCCCTTGTGAAAGCCCCTGCGCTGTTGCAGCAACGGCGCAGGCGAGACCGCATTCCAATCGTTTTTGCGCGAAATTTCGGCCCTGCAGTGCCAGATCGGCCCGCTCTGTAACAGAATGTGGATATAGCGCGCGGCCTGGTCCGGCATGTTGCAGCAGCTGGGCGACCGCGGCTGCTCCACCTGCCCCTGGCCCTGAGCGTGATCTCTCCACGCCGGCAGGCAAAGGGCCAACGTGCAAGCAACGCACAGCGATCAAAACAGGAATGCCATGGCTGCAGGTGGCCCGGGCCTCGGTGCGCTGCGGACACCATGAACTACGCCTTCCACGTCCACACCCATCCCGGGCTGCTGCGCCAGAACAACGAGGACGCGGCAGCCTACGATGCCGCGTACGGACTCGGCGTGCTGGCCGATGGCATGGGTGGCTACAACGCGGGCGAGGTGGCCGCGGGCATGGCGGTCAACGTGATCCGCGCCGAACTCGGCGACTGGCTGTCGGCCTCGGGCCCCCAGGCACCGGTCCGCGAGACGCGCAAGGCCATGGACCGCTGCGTGCAGCATGCCAACCAGGCCATTCTGAGCGCGGCCCGCGCAGACCCCAGCTGCGCTGGCATGGGAACGACCCTGGTGATGGCCATCTTCCAGGAACAACGCATGCTGGTCGGGCACATCGGCGATTCGCGGGCCTACCGGCTGCGCCAGCGCAAGCTGCAGCAGGTCACGCGCGACCATTCGCTGCTGCAGGAGCAGATCGATGCCGGCCTGATCACGCCTGCACAAGCCGCCTTTTCGTCCCAACGCAACCTGGTCACGCGGGCCCTGGGCGTCGAGGACACCGTCGATCTGGACCTGGACGAGCTCACGGTCGAGCCCGGAGATCTGTACCTGCTGTGCTCAGACGGCCTGTCCGACATGCTCGAGGACAGCCACATCGCAGACATCCTGTGCACCTCGGCCTCGCTGGAACGCAAGGCGCACGCGTTGATCGACGGCGCCAATGCGCGCGGGGGCCGCGATAACATCACCGTCCTGCTCGCCCAGGCGCAAGCCGCGCCGCCCCGGCAAGGCCTGATGTCCAGGTTGTTGCGCACCTAGAGGACCACCGACACCCATGACCAGACCCAGGAGCGGCTCATGCCAAAGTTGATCGTGTCGATCGATGGTGTCGTCATCAAGGAAGTACAGCTCACGAAGGAGCGCACCACGCTTGGCAGGCGGCCCTACAACGACGTCGTGATCGACAACCTGGCCGTCAGTGGGGAGCATGCCGCCGTCGTGATGTCGGGCACCGAGGTGCAACTGGAGGACCTCAACAGCACGAACGGCACCTACGTCAACAGCCGTTCCATCCGCAAGCAGGTGCTGCGCCACAACGACATGGTCGAGATCGGCAAGTACAAGATCAAGTTCTTGCACGAGATCCAGGACAACGTGGAGCGCACACCGGCCGCCGCCGCGCCGCCCCCCTCTGCCTCGCCCCCCCCGCCCCCGCAGCGCCGCGCGTTCGACACTGCGATGGGCAGCGACGCACTGGCCACGGCCGGCCAGGCGGCGATCCGCGTGACCTCGGGCTCGGCCGCCGGCCGTGAGGTCACGCTCCAGAAGGTCGTCACGACGATCGGCAAGCCCGGCGTGGCCGTGGCCGCCATCACGCGCCGCCCGCACGGCTACGTGGTGGCCCACGTCGAAGGCAGCTACGCCCCTTCGGTCAACGGCACGGCGGTGGGCATGACGCCGGTGGACCTCAAGCACGGCGACGTGCTGCAACTGGCCGGGACGCAGATGGAGTTTCTCCACACCCGCTGAATGGCCCGAACAGGCACGAGAAACTGCGCTAGTTGCAGGAAAGAGGACGAATGAAATCGTCAAAATTCCTCGACAGCAGGTTGCTCGAACCTGTAGCCTTCAGGCCGGTGGCGCGGACAGGACCGGTCCGGCCACATGTCCCCCAATTCACCGAAAGACCCGGATGAAACTGCGTGTGCTCGGCTGTTCCGGCGCCATTGCGAAGGACTGCCGCACCACGTCCTTCCTGCTCGACACCGACGTGCTGATCGACGCGGGCACGGGCGTGGGGGACCTGAGCCTGGCCGAGATGCGCACCATCGACCATGTGTTCCTGACCCATTCGCACCTGGACCACATCGCCGCGCTGCCGCTGCTGGTCGATGCGATCGCCTCGCAGCGCAACCAGCCGATCAACGTGTACGCGCTCGGCGGCACGATCGCGGCGCTGAAGGCCCACATCTTCAACAACGTGATCTGGCCGGACTTCAGCCGCATCCCCTCCGCAGAGGCGCCGTTCGTGCGCCTGCACGAAATCACGGTCGGACAGCCGGTCCACGTGGCCGGCAAGACCATCGAACCCCTGCCAGCCGTGCACACCGTGCCGGCCTGCGGCTATGCCGTCTCCAGCGGTGGCCCGCATTGGGTCTTCACGGGCGATACGGAGCGCAATCCCGCTTTCTGGGCGCGGCTGCAGGCCCTGGACGTCGCGATGCTGGTGATCGAAACCGCGTTCAGCAACCGCGAGCAGGAACTGGCCCGGCGCAGCCTGCATCTGTCGCCCGCCACCTTGTCCGAAGAGCTCGGACACCTGGACAGCTCGCGCAAGGTGCCGGTCTACATCACGCACACCAAGCCCTCGGAAACGGTGCTGATCATGGCCGAGATCGACGAGTTCGACCGCGGCGCGCGCGCCGCTGGCCAGCCCGACGCCCATGACATCCGTTGGCTGGAAGCCGGCCAGCAATTCGAGATCTAGCTGCTGACGCAGAACGCGTCGGCGGCCTACTGCCGCGTCAGGGTGGCGCCATCGAGAAATCGATCGACAGCAGGTACCACAGCACGAGCATCGGGATCACGACGGGCAGCGACAGGGCCAGAAACAGCAGCAAGGCTGTGGCGAACGACGCGATGTCCTGCCACCACTGGCGCAGCAGCACGCGCAGATCGACGTTCCAGAAGTACTCCTTGTCCTTCATCAAAACCCTCTCGGATCGCTCTGCAGGGCAGCGCTGGTGCAGTGTAGCCTTGCGGTCAGCAAAAAACCCTTGGCGACCAGCCAGAAGTCGGCACCGTCCAAGGTATCTGCTAACCTGCATTCGTTTCGTTTGCCATCCATCCGAAGGGGAGATTCCATGTCCAAAGCAAGTACATCCAGCGTCGAATCCCAAGAGCAACTGGTCAGCGACATCAAGTCCGTGATCTCCGACGCCGAGGAAATGCTCAGCGCGACGGCCGACCAGGCGGGCGAGAAGGTCAACAACCTGCGCGAACGCATCCAGGTGCGCCTGCACGACGCCAAGCTGCGCCTGGTGGACGCCGAAGAGGCGCTGCTGGCCAAGACCAAGGCCGCCGCCCGTGCCACGGACGAGTACGTGCATGATTCCCCCTGGACGGCCATCGGTGTGGCGGCCGCCGTCGGCGTCCTGCTGGGCCTGGCCCTCGGCCGGCGTTGAGCACCACCCGGGCGTCCGCCGAGGCCGCGCATGGCTAGCGCGCCCCGAGGGGCCGCGGCCGGCGCCGGCCCCATCGGCGCGGTGCGCCGGGTGCTGGCGACGCTGCTGGTCATGGGCCAGACGCGCCTGGAGCTGCTCGGCAATGAAATCCAGATCGAAAAGCACCGCGCGCTGCAACAGCTCGCGCAGGCGCTGGTCGCGGTGTTCTGCCTGTGCATGGCCTTGCTGCTGGGTGTGGGCCTCTTGCTCGCGCTCTGGTGGGACCAGCGCGTGGCCTTGTTGAGCGGCCTGATCCTGCTGTTTTTGATCACTGCAGTGGCACTGCTCTACGCCATCCGCCATGCGCGCCAGGCACAGGAGCATCCCTTCGCCGCCAGCCTGGCGGAATTGCAGGAAGACCTGCGCCAACTGAAGGCAGCCGCCACGCATGCGCCGCAGCAAGAGCCTCATTGAGCTGGAGCGCGAGCGCGGCCGCCTGCTCGAGCGCGTGGCAGGTCAGCGCCAGCAGCTGTCGGCACAGTTCGTTCCGGTCGCCCAGCTGCTGCAGTTCGGCGACCGGGTCGCCCAGACCGTCCAGGCCGGCCGCGACTTCGTGCGCAAGCATCCCTGGGCCATGGGCACGGTCGGCGCACTGATGCTGCTGCGCCGGCCCCGTTCCATCGGGCGCTGGGCCAAACGGGGCCTGCTGGTCTGGCGCACCTGGCGTACCGCGCGCAACCTGGTCCAGACCGTTCAGCGCCAGCTCGCGCGCATGGGCTGAGTCAGCCGCCGCCCAGGTAGCGGCGCAGGTAGCGGCCCGTGTGGCTGTCGGGGTGGGCGGCGATCTGCTCGGGCGTCCCGGCCGCCAGCACCCGGCCGCCACCGGCCCCGCCTTCCGGCCCCATGTCCACCAGCCAGTCGGCTGTTTTGATCACATCCAGGTTGTGCTCGATCACGACGATGGTGTTGCCGGCATCGCGCAGCTGGTGCAGCACCTGCAGCAGCATGTCGATGTCGGCAAAGTGCAGGCCGGTGGTCGGCTCGTCCAGGATGTACAGCGTGCGGCCCGTATCGCGCTTGGACAGCTCCAGCGCCAGCTTGACGCGCTGCGCCTCGCCGCCCGACAGCGTGGTCGCGGCCTGGCCCAGCTGGATGTACGACAGGCCCACGTCCAGCAAGGTCTTGAGCTTGCGCGCGATCGTCGGCACGGCCTGCAGGAAGTCGTAGGCGGCCTCCACGGTCAGGTCCAGGATCTGCGCGATGTTCTTGCCCTTGTAGAGCACCTCGAGCGTTTCGCGGTTGTAGCGCTGCCCGTGGCACACGTCGCAGGGCACGTAGACGTCGGGCAGAAAGTGCATCTCCACCTTCACGACCCCGTCGCCCTGGCAGGCCTCGCAACGCCCGCCGGCCACGTTGAACGAGAAGCGGCCGGGGCCGTAGCCGCGCTCGCGTGCGGTCGGTACTTCGGCCATGAGCTCGCGGATCGGCGTGAACAGGCCGGTGTAGGTGGCCGGGTTGCTGCGCGGCGTGCGGCCGATCGGCGACTGGTCGACATTGATCACCTTGTCGAACTGCTCCAGCCCGGAAATCTCGTCGTGCGGCGCCGGCTCGTCGTGGGCGCGGTAGATCTGGCGGGCGGCCGCCGCGTACAAGGTGTCGTTCACGAGCGTGGACTTGCCCGAGCCCGACACGCCGGTCACACAGGTGAACAGCCCGACCGGGAAGTCCACGTCCACGCTCTTGAGGTTGTGGCCACGCGCGCCGCGCACGCCGATGGCCTGCAGCGTGCCCGGGACCGCATCGCCCGCGGCCGGCAGCCAGGGCGTGCGGCGCGCGGGAACGGCGATGCGCAGCGCACCCGACAGGTAGCGGCCCGTCAGCGAGCCCGGATCGGCCTTGACCGCATCGATGTCGCCCTGGGCCACGACGCGCCCGCCGTGCACGCCCGCGCCCGGCCCCATGTCGATGATGTGGTCGGCGGCCGCCATCATGTCCTCGTCGTGCTCCACCACGAGCACGCTGTTGCCCAGGTCGCGCAGGTGCTGCAGCGTACCGATCAGCCGGTCGTTGTCGCGCTGGTGCAGGCCGATGCTGGGCTCGTCCAGCACGTACATCACGCCGGTCAGGCCCGAGCCGATCTGCGACGCGAGCCGGATGCGCTGCGACTCGCCGCCCGACAGCGTCTCTGCGCTGCGGTCCAGGCTCAGGTAGTTCAGTCCGACGTCGTTCAGGAACTTGAGCCGCAACCCGATCTCGCGCACGACCTTGGCCGCGATCTCGGCCTTGGAGCCCTGCAGCTGCAGGGTGTCGAAGTAGGCCTGGCTCTCGCGCAGCGTCGCGTGGCTGATCTCGTAGATGGCGCGCGCCTGCGCGCCCTCGCCCACCTTCACGTGCCGGGCCTCGCGCCGCAGCCGCGAGCCGTGGCACTCCGGACAGGGCTGCACGCTGCGAAAGCGCGCCAGGTCCTCGCGCACCACGGCCGAGTCGGTCTCGCGGTAGCGCCGCTGCATGTTGGGGATCACGCCCTCGAAGGGGTGCTTCTTCGTCAGCTTCTTGCCCTGGAAGTTGCCCGACTCCATGACGTAGCTGAACTTGATCTCCTCCTCGCCCGAGCCCTGCAGCACCAC
>DATKFT010000489.1:0-13047 GCA_035544335.1 Pseudorhodoferax sp. | reverse complement strand
ATTGGCGTACTTCAACAGGAAACCCGCCATGCGCATCGTCAACATCCTCGAACGCACCGCCCCGATCGCCTCGCCGATCGCCAATGCCTTCATCGACTTCTCCAAGATGACGCTGAGCCTCGTGGCCGTCGTCACGGATGTCATCCGCGATGGCAAGCCCGTGGTCGGCTACGGCTTCAACTCCAACGGCCGCTACGGCCAGGGCGGGCTGATCCGCGAGCGCTTCGCGCCGCGCATCCTCGGGGCCGAGCACCACAGCCTGCGCGACGATGCCCGCGACAACATCGACCCGCACAAGGTCTGGGCCACGATGTTCAAGAACGAGAAGCCCGGCGGCCATGGCGAGCGCTCGGTGGCCATGGGCACGATCGACATGGCGGTCTGGGACGCGGTCGCCAAGATCGAGAACAAGCCGCTGTTCCGCCTGCTGGCCGAGCGCAACGGCGTGGAGGCCGATCCGCGCGTGTTCGTCTACGCGGCCGGCGGCTACTACCACCCGGGCAAGGGCCTGGAGGGCCTCAAGGCCGAGATGCAGGGCTACCTGGACCGCGGCTACACGATGGTCAAGATGAAGATCGGCGGCGCGCCGCTGGTCGAGGACTGCGCGCGCATCGAGGCCGTGCTCCAGATGCTGCCACCGGGCTGCCAGCTGGCCGTGGACGCCAACGGCCGCTTCGACCTCGACACCGCCATCGCCTATGCCAAGGCGCTGCGCCAGTACCCGCTGTTCTGGTACGAGGAGGCCGGCGATCCGCTGGACTACGAGCTGCAATCGCGCCTGGCCGAGCACTACGAGGGCCCCATGGCCACGGGCGAGAACCTGTTCTCCATGCAGGACGCGCGCAACCTGGTCCGCTACGGCGGCATGCGCTCGGACCGCGACTGGCTGCAGTTCGACTGCGCGCTGAGCTACGGTCTCGTGGAGTACCTGCGCACGCTTCAGATGCTCAAGAGCTATGGCTGGTCGTGGCGCCGCTGCATCCCGCACGGCGGGCACCAGATGTCGCTGAACATCGCAGCCGGCCTGGGCCTGGGTGGCAACGAGTCCTACCCCGACCTGTTCCAGCCCTATGGCGGCTTTCCGGACGGCGTGCGCGTGGAGGCGGGGCACATCACGATGCCCGAGCTGCCGGGCATCGGCTTCGAGGGCAAGGCCGACCTCTATGCCGAGATGCGGGCCCTGTCAGGCCAGTAAGTGGGGGTCAGAGCCAGTTGCCGCCCTGCGGCATCTGGATCTGCTGGGCCGGGTCGCTGCCGCCGACGAAGGAGCCGATCACGAGGCTCAGCACCGAGACGAACAGGCTTGCGAACACGGCGGTCCAGAAGCCCGAGATCCGAAAACCCTTGACCAGCGCGGCCACGAGCAGGATCACGAGCGCGTTGATGACCAACAGGAACAGCCCGAAGGTCAACAGCGTGAGCGGCAGCGTCAGCACGATCAGGAGCGGCTTGACGATGGCGTTGGCAAAGCCCAGCAGCAGGGCCGACACGACCAGCGCGCTGGTGCTGTCGAAGCTCACGCCGCGGAAGATATGGCTGGCGACCCACAGCGAGAGGGCGGTGATGCCCCAGTGGATCAGGAACGGGGAGAGCTGGTCGAGCATCGTGGGATGCTACCAGCCAGAGCGGCTCTGGCCGGCTCAGATCACGGTCTGGCCCGAACCGCTGACGCCCATCAGCAGGCGGCCCCGGCCGCCGTCCTTGGCTTCGTACAGCGCGGCGTCGGCGCGCGCCAGCAGCCCGGTCAGCGTGGCATCGCCGTCGGTCATGGCGGCCACGCCGGCGCTGTAGTCCAGCGCAAAGCCCAGTGCCTGCGGCCCCATCCGGTGCAGCTTGCCGCGCAGGCGCTGGTCGAAGCCCGAGGCCGTGTGGCGCAGGGTGTTGGGCAGCAGCACGCAGAACTCCTCGCCGCCCAGGCGGCCGACCAGGTCGCCGCTGCGCCGGGACTCGCCCAGGATCTGGGCGAACAGCCGCAGCGCCTTGTCGCCGCCCTCGTGGCCGTGGCGGTCGTTGATCTGCTTGAAATGGTCCAGGTCCAGCATGAGCACGGTCAGGGGCTGCCGGTAGCGCCTGGCGTTGGCGAACATGGCCTCGGCGCGTTCGGTGAAGCCGCGGCGGTTCAGCAGCCCGGTCAGGCCGTCGGTGTTGGCCATGGTGCGCAGGTGCTGGTCGGCCTCGTCGCGCCAGGCGACCAGGATGGCGACCGTGCCCAGCACGACCGTGAGGTTGACGCCCAGTGCCGAAGCGATGTTGACCGGATGGGGCGTCAGGAACGAGGGGTATGCCGCCGTGAAGAAGGCGCCGAGCACGCCGCGCGTGGCCGTCAGCACGGCCATGGTGCCCAGGCACAGCAGCAGCAGCAGGCGCCAATGGCGGCCGGAGTTGCGCCGTGCGAGCAGTGTGGCGCGCGCCAGCACCAGCAGCATGGCGGCCAGCAGGAAGTTGGACCAGCCGACGCGGATCTCGTAGCTCGAGAACGACAGCGCATAGCCCAGCGGCATCAGAACGGCCAGCACGCGGATGGCGCGCGCGCCGGGCCGGGGACCGAGCCAGCCTGTCAGCGCGCGGTGGAACGACACCAGGCTGGCGGACATGCAGACCATGGACAGCACGGACAGCGTGACGTACAGCGCCCTGGGCTCGGGCCGGTAGGCCGAGACCGTGAGCAGCAACCAGCCCAGCGTGAGCTGCAGCAAGAAGGCCTGCGTCGCCTTGACTGCGCTGTGGACATCGCGGCCCATGACCAGGGGCAGCGCGAACGAGATGCAGAGCAGGTTGGCGGTCGCAACCGCCATCAGGGTGAAGGTATCGATGGACACGTCGGACCGGCTTGCCTTTCGTTTCTACTGGAAGGCCACCTCGGCAAAGCTGCGCAGCTTGCGGCTGTGCAGCTGGTCGATGCCCTGCGCGCGCAGCAGTTCGGCGGCGCGGATGCCGATGCGCAGGTGCTGGTCCACGCGCTCGCGGTAGAAGTGGTTGGCCATGCCGGGCAGCTTGATCTCGCCGTGCAGCGGCTTGTCGGACACGCACAGCAAGGTGCCGTAGGGCACGCGGAAACGGAAACCGTTGGCCGCGATGGTGGCGCTCTCCATGTCCAGCGCCACGGCGCGGCTCTGGCTGAAGCGCAGCTGGGCCTTGTTGTCGGGCAGCAGCTCCCAGTTGCGGTTGTCGGTGCTGGCCACGGTGCCGGTGCGCAGCACGCCCTTGAGTTCGGGGCCTTCGAGCTGGGTCACGTCGCGCACGGCTTTTTCGAGCGCGAGCTGGATCTCGGCCAGCGCCGGGATCGGCACCCACAGCGGTAGCTCCTCGTCCAGCACATGGTCTTCGCGCACGTAGCCGTGCGCGAGCACGTAGTCGCCCAGCTGCTGCGTGTTGCGCAGGCCCGCGCAGTGGCCCAGCATGATCCAGGCATGCGGGCGCAGCACGGCGATGTGGTCGGTGATGTTCTTGGCGTTGGCCGGGCCCACGCCGATGTTGACCATGGTGATGCCGGTGTGGTCGGCGCGCAGCAGGTGGTAGGCGGGCATCTGCGGCAGCCGCGGCGGCGGTGCGCCGAAGCTGTCGATGTCCTGCGGCGTCAGGCCTTTGCGCCGCGTGACCACGTTGCCGGGTTCGACGAAGGCCACGTACTCGCTGTTCTCGTCGGCCATGGCCTCGTGGCCCATGCGCACGAACTCGTCGATGTAGAACTGGTAGTTCGTGAACAGCACGAAGTTCTGGAACCACTCGGGCGCCGTGCCCGTGTAGTGGCGCAGCCGGTGCAGCGAATAGTCCACGCGCGGCGCCGTGAACAGCGACAGCGGCTGCGGCTCGCCCGGCAGCGGGGTGTAGGTGCCGTTGGCGATGCCGTCGTCCATGGACGCGAGGTCGGGCAGGTCGAACACGTCGCGCATGAGGCCACGGCGCTCGGCGCTCATGCTGCCTTCCACATGGTCGTTCTCGGCGAACGAGAAGTGCACGGGGATGGGATGGTTGCTGATGCCCACTTCCAGCGGCACCTGGTGGTTCTGCAGCAGCAGCCGGAACTGCTCCAGGTAGTAGTTGCCGAACAGGTCGGGCCGCGTCAGCGTGGTTTCGAAGCGGCCCGCGCCGGCCACGAAACCGTAGGCCAGGCGGTCCAGCTCGTCCTCGACCTTGGCACGTGACAGGGTCTCGGTGTGCAGCCGCACGAAGGGGTAGCAGGCCCGCACATGGCCCGGCAAGGTCTCGCCGGCCACGAAGCGGGCCATGGCGTCACGCAGGTGGTCGATCTGCTGCGTGTAGATGTCGCGCACCTGCTGCAGTGCGGCGGCCGGATCGGTGTAGAGCGTGGGGGCGATGAAGGGCGGCAGGTAGGGCATTGCGTCATTTTGCAACGCCCTGGTGACGCCCTACTGTGGTGCGGGCTCGCGCAGGGTCACGAACTCCTCGGCCGCGGTCGGATGGATGCCGATGGTGCCGTCGAACACCGCCTTGGTGGCGCCGGCGCGCAGCGCCACGGCGAAGCCCTGCACGATCTCGCCCGCGTCCGCGCCCACCATGTGCAGGCCCACGACGCGGTCGGAGGCCTGGTCGACGACGAGCTTCATGAGCGTGCGCTCGCTGCGGCCCGACAGCGTGTGCCTGAGCGGCTTGAACTCGGTGCGGAACACCGTCACATCGCCGAATTTGGCGCGCGCGGCCTCTTCGGTGTAGCCCACGGTGCCCACGGGCGGGTGCGTGAACACGGCCGTCGGGATGTACTCGTAGGAGACGCTGCGCGCGGCCTTGCCGGGGGCCGGGCCGAGCAGGTGGTCCACGAGCGCCATGGCCTCGGCCGTGGCCACGGGCGTCAGCGGCATCCCGGTGGAGACATCGCCCAGCGCGAAGATGGACGGCACGCTGCTGCGGTAGTGCGCGTCGACCGCCACGGCGCCGTTGGCCTGCAGCTGCACGCCCAGGGCCTCCAGGCCGATGTTGGCCGTGTTGGGCCGCCGGCCCGTGGCGAACAGCACGGCGTCCACGTCCAGCAGGCCGCCGTCGGCCAGCGTCAGGTGCAGGCCCTTGGCCTGGCGCGCGATGCGCGCGACCTGCGCGTTCAGGCGCAGGTCGATGCCGGTCTTGCCCATCTCGGACGCGAGGAAGCGGCTCACGTCCTCGTCGAAGGAGCTCAGGATGCGCCCGCCGCGTTGCAGCTGCGTGACCTCGGCGCCCAGTCCACGGAAGATGGACGCGAACTCGCAGGCGATGTAGCCGCCGCCGACCACGGCCAGCCGCCGGGGGAACGGGTCCAGGTCGAACATCTGGTCCGAGCTCAGCGCCAGCTCGCCTCCCGCGATGGCGGGCAGGAAGGGCGTGCCGCCCGTCGCGATCAGGATGTGGCGCGCCGTGAGCCGGCGCTGGCCGACCTGCACCGTGTGGGCATCGGCCAGCACGCCCCAGCCTTCGACGATCTCGGCCCCCGCGCCGCGCAGCAGGTCGCGGTAGATGCCGTTGAGCCGGCCGATCTCCTTGGCGCGGTTGGCCTTGAGCGTGGCCCAGTCGAACTGCGGCGCGGAGACGGTCCAGCCGAAGCCCGCGGCCTCCTCGAAGGCCTCGGCATAGCCGGCCGCATAGCTGTAGAGCTTCTTCGGGATGCAGCCCACGTTCACGCAGGTGCCGCCCAGGGCCGCGGCCTCCACGAGGGCCACGCGGGCGCCGCGTTGCGCGGCCATGCGCGCGGCGCGCACGCCGCCGCTGCCGCCGCCCAGCACCAGCAGGTCGTGGTCGAACTTGTCCATGTCTTGTTCCTTTGTCAACGCGTTTTTCTTGGCGGCGCGATGATCGCCGGGTTTGCCTTCGGCGGCTGGCGGGGCTGCACAATGCCGCGCGCTGCGTGGGTATTGCGTGGGTATCGCGCAGAGGATGGCAGGGAGGATTGTGGCGTTCGCACTCGTGTTGTTGTTGGGACTGGTGGCTGGCACGGTCGGCGGCATCGTGGGCTTCGGCTCGTCCATCATGCTGATGCCGGCCCTGGTGCTGGTGTTCGGCCCGCGCGAGGCCGTGCCCATCATGGCGATCGCCGCGCTGATGGCCAATGCCGCGCGCGTGCTGGTCTGGTGGCGCGTGGTCGACTGGCGCGCCGTGGCCAGCTACAGCATCACGGCCGTGCCGGCCGCCGCGCTGGGCGCGCGCACGCTGCTGGCCCTGCCGGTGGGCCAGGTGGAGCTGGTGCTGGGCCTGTTCTTCCTGGCCATGGTGCCGGCGCGGCGCTGGCTGGCGCGCCGGCACTGGCGGCTGCAGCTGTGGCATCTGGCGCTGGTCGGTGCGGTGGTCGGCTTTTTGACCGGCATCGTGGTCAGCACCGGGCCCATCAACACGCCGTTCTTCCTGGCCTATGGCCTGGCCAAGGGCGCCTTTCTGGGCACCGAGGCGCTGGGCTCGCTCGCGGTGTACGCGGCCAAGGTGCTGACCTTCCGCCAGTTCGGCGCGCTGCCCTGGGACACGCTGGCCAAGGGGCTGATCGTGGGGACCTCGTTGATGGGCGGCGCCTTCGTCGCCAAGCGCGTGGTGCTGGCGCTGGAGCCCGAGCGGTTCCGGCTGCTCGTGGACGGCCTGCTCGTGCTGGCCGGGCTCACGATGCTGTGGGCGGCGGGAAGATAAGCTACCCCCGTTTGGACTTCGAAGGGCGTGCAGAAGTCCGATCCTCCCTCAAGGGGGCGCCGCCAGCGGTCTGGCAGAGCCAGCCCCGCGGCGTCCGCTGGCATGGCCTGCTGCGCGGCCATCGGAGCCATGGCTGGCGTGCCGGGGCCGACCCATGCTGGCGGCGCGCGGCACTACGGCCCGCTGAAGCGCCGCAGCCCGCGCCCGCGCGACCAGACCCAGGCCGACTCGGCCGGGTCGCCCGGAAAGTCCGGCCGGCGCCAGAGCCAGACCTGCGCGAAATGCTCGGCGCTCGCGTAGTGGGTCAGCCAGACCCCGGCGCTGGCCAGCACGGCGTGCCAGGGCGTGGCCAGGTGGTCCGACCAGGCCAGCAGTTCCAGGTCGGCGGCGGTCACCCCGTCGTACAGGCCGGCCTCGGCCTTCTTGAACTTGCGCGAGAAGGCATCGACCGCGCTGGCCATGGGCGGCAGCCGGGCCGGCGGCGCGTCCAGCGGCGGCAGCTGCGGCGCCTGGCGCGCGAGCATCTGGCTGTCCTGCTCGGTCAGGCGCACGAGTTCGATGGCCAGCAGGTGGTCGCTCTCGCTGGACTTGGCCAGGATGTCGGGTTCGCGCGCATGGGGGTTGCCGCTGGCGACCGAGGCCAGGTCGATGTCGGCGCGCCAGCGCTGCGCGAACTCCACGAAGATCGCGCGCTCGAGGGCGCCCTTGTGCTGCTCGCGCAGATGGCCCGGCATCAGCGCACGCTGCCGACCCAGCTGTCGCGCAGTTCGCGCTTCAGGATCTTGCCGATCGCGCTGCGCGGCAGCTCCTCGGTCAGCACGAGGTCGGACAGGCGCTGCGTCTTGCCCACGCGCGCGTTGACCCAGTCCTTGAGCGCGGCCGCGTCGATGGCCTGGCCGGGCCGCAGCACGACGAAGGCCACGGGCGTCTCGCCCCAGGCCTCGGACGGCACGCCGACCACGGCGCTTTCCAGCACGGCCGGGTGCTCGCGCAGCTGGGCTTCCATGTCGCTCGGGTAGATGTTGAAGCCGCCCGAGATGATCATGTCCTTCTTGCGGTCGAACAGCACGAGGAAGCCGTCGGCGTCGAAGCGGCCGATGTCGCCGGTGCGGATGAAGCGCTTGCCGCTGGGATCGAACCACTCGGCCTCGCGGGTCTTCTCGGGCTGGCGGTGGTAGCCGTTCATCATGCCGGGCGAATGGCCGACCACCTCGCCGGCCTCGCCGGGGGGAACCTCGTCGCCGGCCTCGTCGATGAGCCGGATGTCGCTGGTGGCGGCCGGCTGGCCCACGGTGTGCAGCTTGTCGGGGTGCAGGTGGGCTTCCAGGATGCAGCTGCCGCCGCCTTCGGTCATGCCGTAGAACTCCACGAGGCCGCCGGGCCAGCGCTTGAGCACGTCGGCCTTGAGCGCGGGCGAGAACGGCGCGCTGGTGCAGAACTTGAACCGGTAGCTGGACAGGTCGTGCGCGTCGAAGTCGGCGAGGGCCAGCAGGCGCTGGTACTGCACGGGCACCAGCATGGTGTGGCTCACGCGGTGGCGCACCGCGAGCCGGAGGTACTCGGCGGCATTGAACTTGGCCATCAGCAGCACGGTGCCGCCGAAGGCCAGCGTGGGCAGGAACAGCACCAGCGTGGTGTTGGAGTACAGCGGCGTGGACAGCAGCGTGACCGTCTGCGGGCCGTAGCCGTACTGCTGGCCGCGCTGGATGTGGGACCAGCGCATGCCGTGCGATTGCACGATGCCCTTGGGCAGGCCCGTGGTGCCCGAGGAATAGATGATGTTGAAGGCTGCAGCCGGTTCCACGGGCGCGGGCGCGGGCCGGAGCCCCTCGGGTGCCAGCCAGTCGGCCAGCGGCTGGCCGGCGGCGGCGTTGCCATCCAGCGCGATGCGTGGCGGCTTCAGGCTGCCGGTGGCGATCTCGCTCGTGGCGTCGGTGAACACGAGTTTGGCCTCGGCGTTGTCCACCATCTGCGCCAGGCCCTGCGGCGTGGTGCTGGGCGCCAGCGGCGCGACCACCACGCCGGCGCGCAGCGCGCCCAGGAACACGGTGGCGTAGGCGATGGAGGAGGGCGCGCAGATGGCGATGGCCTCGCCGGGCTGCACGCCCGCGGTCTGCAGCGCCACGGCCACCTGGTCCATGCGCCGGTCCAGCGTGGCGTAGTCCAGGCGGTCCTCGCCTTGCAGGAAGGCCAGGTTCTGCGGCTGGCGCTGGGCGTGCAGGGCGATCAGGTCGGCGATGCGGGCGAAGGGCTGGTCGATGAAGTCTTGCATGGTGTGGTGGCAAAGGGCGGACGCGGCCAGCGCCAGGGCCGGGAGCGCGCGGCTACCATCGTCGCTATTCCATGACGACCGATTCCGCTGTCTCCGCGCCCGACCCGGCGCTGCGCGCGCCCATTCTGCGGCCAAGCGCGCGTTTCATGCTGTCGCATCCGGCGCATTGGGTGGCGATGGGCTTTGGCTCGGGCCTGTCGCCCGTGGCGCCAGGCACCGCCGGCACGCTGTGGGCCTGGCTGGCCTATTGGGTGCTGCAAAGCCGGCTCGATGCGGCGCAGATCGGCTGGCTCATTGCGCTGTCGCTGCCGCTGGGCTGGTGGGCCTGCACCACCTGCGCACGCAACCTGCGCGTGGCTGACCCGGGCGCGATCGTCTGGGACGAGATCGTGGCCTTCTGGCTCGTGCTGTGGCTGGTCATGCCCACCGGTTTCTGGGGGCAGCTGGCCGCGTTCGCGCTGTTCCGCTTCTTCGACGCTGCCAAGCCCGGGCCCGTGGCCTGGGCCGATCGCCTGTTCAAAGGCTTTGGCGCACGCGGCGGCTTCGGCATTTTGTTCGATGACCTCGTGGCGGCTTTCTGCACGCTGCTGGTCCTGGCGCTGTGGAGGTGGTGGTGAACGATTCCGTCGATACGCTGGTGGTGCAACTGGCCGAGCGGTTGCGTGCGCGCGGTCTCATGCTGGCCACGGCCGAGAGCTGCACGGGCGGCCTGATCGCGGGCGCCTGCACCGAGCTGGCCGGCTCCAGCGACTGGTTCGAGCGTGGTTTCGTGAGCTATTCGAACGCGGCCAAGACCGAGCTGCTGGGCGTGGACGCAGCGCTGATCGCGCAGCACGGCGCGGTCAGCGAACCCGTGGCGCGGGCCATGGCCGAGGGCGCGGTGCGCCATGCGCATGCCCAGCTCGCGGTGGCGGTCACGGGCGTGGCCGGGCCGGGCGGCGGCAGCGCGGCCAAGCCGGTCGGCACGGTCTGGTTCGGCTGGGCGCTGCCCAGTGGCACGCATTCCGAACTGCAGTGCTTCGGTGGCGACCGCGCGGCCGTGCGGGCGGCGACCGTGCAGCACGCACTGGCGCGGCTGCTGGGCCTGCTGGGCTGAGCGGTTTCCCCCAGTTCAGGCCTGGGCGCGGAAGAAAGCGTCGACCGCCAACTGCACATGCGCGGCCGCGTGCATGGCTCCGGGCACCAGGTCCAGGCGGGCGGCCACGCCGGCCTGCAGCAGCACGGCGTGCAGATGGCTTGCGCGCTCTACCCGCGTGCGGCCGGCGTCGTTCACGCCGTCCTGGTACAGCGGATCGGGCGGGGCGACGAGGATGTCCTCGGCCCGGTCCTCGCTGCCGACCACGACCTGGACCTGCAGCCTGCGCAGGCCGTCCCAGTCGACTGGCTGGCCGAAGCGGGCTGCCACGTCGCGCACGCCCACGAACCAGTCACGCCCGGGGTCCAGCGTGTTGACCAGTCCCGGCGCGCCCACGGACACGGCGGCCAGGCGCGCGGCATGCAGGTACATGAAGCGGTGCGCGAACTGCCCGCCGCCGGAAAAGCCGGCCAGCCACAGCCCGTCGGCCGGTACGCCGAAGCGGGCGCTGACCTCGTCCACCATGGCCAGCAGCACGTGGTCGTAACGGATGCCGCCATGCGCGAGGAAGATGTAGTTGTGGGTCTCCTCCTCCGCGGTCACTGCCACCGGGAACAGCGGCGCGAGCACGATGCGGCCGGTCTCCTCGGCCAGCCCCGTGAACAGCGCGCGCGCCGTCTCCGGCGCGCGCTCGCTGCCGTGCACGGCGACGAGGATGCGGTGTCCGGCGGCACGCGCGCGCGTGTAGCCTGTCGGCACGTAGACGCCGTAGGAGAAGCGCCGGTCGGCGCGGCAGGCGCGGAACGGGAAATGGCCGGTGGCCTGGTCGAGCCGGAACAGCGGCGCCGTCACTGCGGCTGCACCCCGGCGCGTTCGACCAGGCGGGCGTGCTTGTCGAGCTCGCTGCGCAGGTAGGCCTGGGCCTGCGCGGGCGCCAGCATGCTGGGCGCCAGGCCCTGCGCGGCGATGGCCTGCTGCACGGCGGGCTCGGCCATCGCGCCCTGCAGCGCCTCGTAGTAGCCCTGGACCGTGGCGGCCGGCGTGCCCTTGGGTGCGAGCAGGGCCAGCCAGGCGTCGTAGACGTAGCCGGGCAGGGTGTCGGCGATGGCGGGCACGTCCGGCAGCGCCGGCGAGCGCTGCGCCGTCGTGAGGCCCAGCGCGCGCAGGCGGCCGGTCTTGACGAGCTGCGACACCGAAGGCAGGGCCAGGTAGGCCAGCTGGATCTGGCCGCTCACGAGGTCGGCAGTCAGCGCGCTGGCGTCCTTGTAGGGCACGTGGGTGGTCTTGACGCCGGCCTGCGTGTCGAACAGTTCGCCCGCGAGGTGCAGCGCCGTGCCGATGCCGAGCGAGCCGTAGTTGAAGCTGCCCGCGGGCCGCGCCTTGATCTGCGCGATGAGCTCGGCCACGGTGGCGGCCTGGAGCTGGGGCGAGACCACCAGCACGAGCGGCACCACGCCGATGATGGTGATGGGCGTGAAGCTGCCGAGCGCATCGTAGGCCAGGTTCTTGAACAGGAAGGGGTTGACGACGTGGTTGGACGAGACGATTTCCAGCGTCAGCCCGTCCGGCGCGGCGCGCGCGGCCTGGGCCGTGGCCAGCGTGCCGCCGGCGCCCGGCAGGTTGTCGACCACGATGGGGTGGCCCGTGCGCTGGCCCAGCGGGGCCGAGACCGCGCGCAGGTAGGCGTCCATGGCCGAGCCCGCGGGGCCCGGCACGAGGATGCGGATGGGGCGCTTGTCCTGGGACCAGGCCGACGGGACGGCGAGGGCGGCGGCCAGCGCGAGCGCTGCGCGGCGGGTGGGGCGTGGGATGGGCATCTTGTCTCCGTTGCGTCTAAGTGCACACACTTTATTCGATTGGAGATCGCATTTTGATAGATTTCAGGATTTACCTGTGTTTTGTGTCGACACTTTTGGGAAAGTGAGCAGCACACAATCCAGCCATGCCTCTGCTGCTTTCCGATTCCAGATCCGACGCCCTGCCAGCGGACGACATGACCGTCGCCAAGGTGGTGGAGTCCCTGCGCACCCGTATCGTCCGCGGCGCCATCGCACCGGGCAGTCTCATCAACTCCGTGGAACTGGCCGAGCGCTGTGGCACCAGCCGCACCCCGGTGCGCGAAGCCTTGCTGGTGCTGCGCCGCGATGGACTGGTCACGTTGTCGGCCAGGCGCCGTCCGCGCGTGGCCGAGGTGTCCGTCCAGGCCATCCGCGATCTCTACGCACTGCGCACGGCGCTGCACGTCTACATCTCCGAGGCCGTCGTGCAGGGCGCTGCCGAGGTGGACCTGCGCCGGCTGCGCGAACAGGCTGCGGCACTGGTCGAGCGCTTCGATGCGCGGCAGTCGATGGAGGAGCACCTGCGTGACGTGGAGGACTACCTTGCCGCGGAGGCTGCGCTTGCCGGCAACGTGCTCGTGCTCGACGTGCTGGACTCGCTGCGCTGGCGCATCGCCTGGTTCCGCCGGCTGGGCATGATGAGCCGCGAGCAGCTCAAGGTGCTGTCCTTCGACCGCCTGCGCGTGGCCGAGGCCTATCTGGACCGCGATGCGCGGCTGGCCGAGGCCCTGAACCGCTCCATGCTCAAGAAGGCGGGCGGATTTTGCGAGCAGAACTTCGTCGGCGCTGCGGCCGTCGGGATGGTGGATTGATGGGGTTGTTTGAAATTTAATTGCGAACAATCTAATTGCGAAATAGAATTCAGCCCATGGCATCGAACACCGACCTCGGCGAACAGGCGCTGCAGCTGGACCACCAGCTGTGCTTTGCGCTGTACTCCGCCTCGCTCGCGATGACCAAGCTCTACAAGCCGCTGCTCGCGCCGCTGGGCCTGACCTATCCGCAGTACCTGGCCATGCTGGTGCTCTGGGAGCAGGACGGACCCATGGTGTCCGCGCTGGGCGAACGCCTGGGCCTGGATTCGGGCACGCTGACACCGCTGCTCAAGCGGCTCGAGGCGGCGGGCCTGGTGCAGCGCGAGCGCGCGGCCGAGGACGAGCGGCGCGTGCGCGTCCGCCTCACGCCTGCCGGCCGCAGGCTCAAGGTCCGCGCCGCGAAGATTCCCGGCTGCGTGCTGCAGGCCAGCCAGTGCAGCCTGGCCG
>DATKFT010000488.1:0-1705 GCA_035544335.1 Pseudorhodoferax sp. | reverse complement strand
GCCACGGCGGCCGTTGCCGAAGGCGTGCCACCGGCCACCGCCACCGCCGCGACGCCCAGCGCGCCCTACGGCCCCGAAGTCGCCGCGCGCTTTCCCGATCCGGCCACGGTCTACCGTACGCCGGGCCTGGCGGCCGGGCGCGAACAGTTCACGAGCGACGCCGAGATCTCCACCTGGTTGCGCGACCTCGTGGCCGCCAGTGCGGGCGGTCGCAACCATGTGGCCCTGCTGGGCCTGGGGGCCTCGCAGAGCGGCACGCCGCTCGAGGCCCTGGTGCTCACACGCGCGGCATCCGCCGACGCGGCCGCGCTGCTGGCCAGCGGCAAACCCACCGTGCTGCTGGTGGGCCAGCAGCACGGCGACGAACCCGCACCCGCGGAGGCCCTGCTGGTGCTGGCGCGCGAGCTGGCCCAGGGCCGGCTCGAGCCGCTGCTGGACCGCATCAATGTGGTGCTGTTGCCGCGCGCCAACCCCGACGGCGCAGCCGCGGGCAAGCGCGTGACGGCCGGCGGCATCGACATGAACCGCGACCACCTGCTGCTGCGCACGCCCGAGGCCCGCGCGCTGGCCCGGCTGCAACGCGAGTTCCAGCCCGCCGTGACGGTGGACGCGCACGAATACACCGTGGTCGGGCGCTTCCTCGAGAAGTACGGCGCGGTGCAGAAGTTCGACGCGCTGCTGCAGTACGCGACCACGGCCAACCTGTCCGAGTTCATGCCGCGCGCTTCCGAGGAGTGGTTCCGCCGGCCGCTGGTGGCGGCCCTGAACCGCGAAAGCCTGTCCAACGAGTGGTACTACACCACCTCCACTGATCCCAAGGACCTGCGCATCTCCATGGGCGGCACGCAGCCCGACACGGGCCGCAACGTCTACGGGCTGCGCAATGCCGTGAGCCTGCTCGTGGAGACGCGCGGCGTGGGCATCGGCCGGTTGCACATCCAGCGCCGCGTGCACACCCAGGTGACGGCCATGGCCAGCGTGCTGCAAAGCGCAGCGCAGCGGGCCGACGACCTGGTCAAGGTACGCTCCTACATGGACCGCGAGGCGGCCGGCAACGCCTGCCGCGGCGAGGTGGTCACGAGCGCCGGCCCCACGCCGCAGCGGCGTGCGCTCGTGATGCTGGACCCCGCCACGGGCGCCGACCGCAGCATCGACGTGGATTGGAATTCGGCGCTCGAACTGCGCACGCTGGCCAGCCGCGCACGCCCCTGCGGCTACTGGCTGTCGGCCTCTGCCACGCAGGCGGTCGAGCGGCTGCAGCAACTCGGCGTGCAGGTCATGCGCGTGGCCGAGCCCGGTGCCGTGCTGGGCGAGAACTACCGCGAAACCGCGCGCAGCACGGGCGAACGCAGCGACGTGCGCGGCAGCATCGCCGATGCGGCCCAGGTCGTGCAGGTCCAGGTGGCGCTCTCGCGCGGCGTGCTGGACACGCCCATGGGCAGCTACTACGTGCCTTTGTCGCAGCCGCTGGCCAACCTCATCGTGGCGGCACTGGAGCCCGACACGCAGAACAGCTTCTTCGCCAACCAGCTCGTCGACGCGCTGCAGAACCAGGCCCGCGTGGTCGGCGAGCCCACGATGCGGCTGGAGCCGCTGGCAGCGCGCGGCCTGTGATCCGCGGGACGCGGGGACCGGCCGGCCCCCGCGTCCTACACCGGCCGGCCACGGTCACCGACAGCAGCGGCGCGGCGCGTGCACTGCAATG
>DATKFT010000487.1:0-1649 GCA_035544335.1 Pseudorhodoferax sp. | reverse complement strand
GCGGCAGGCGAGACGCTGTGGCGCTACGCGCGCGAGGCCCTGCAGCTGCTGGACCGCATGCAGGCCGAGCTCACGGCCTATGCCGAGGGCGTGCAGGGCCAGGTGCGCGTGTTCGCGAGCATGTCGGCACTCGCGCAGTTCCTGCCGGCCGACGTGGGCCGCTTCGCGCGCGACCACGCCCAGGTGCGCGTGAGCATGGAGGAGCGCGAGATCTGGGAGGTCGTGCGCGGCGTGGAGGAAGGCCGGGCCGACATCGGCGTGTGCTGGGACGCGGTGGACCTGGGCCGGCTGCAGCGCTTCGCCTACCGCGAGGACCAGCTCGCCGTGGTGCTGTCCGCAGGCCATGCGCTGGCCGGCCGCAAGCGCCTGCACTTTGCCGACACGCTGGACCACGAGCATGTGGACATCCTCGGGCGCAGCATCATGAAGACCACGCAGCAGCGCCAGGCGGCGATCGCCGGCAAGCCGCTGCGCACGCGGCTGCAGGTCGCCACCGTGGATGCGGCCTGCCGCATCGTCGCCGCCCAGCTCGCGCTGGCCATCGTGCCGCGCGAGGAGGCGCGGCTGTTCGAGCAGCCGCTGGGCCTGGTGGTGCTGCCGCTGGCCGACGGCTGGGCGAAGCGGCGCTTCGTGCTCGCCGTGCGCGATGCCAAGGCGCTCGCGCCGGCCGCGCGGCGGCTGCTGGAGAGCCTGCGCGCCGATGCGCAGGACGGCGCCGCGGCGCTCAGGCCGGCTGGCCCGCGGGCATCGGCAGCGGCGGCTGCCCCGCGTCGCCGTGCACCTCGGCGCGCGTGAGCGGCAGGCATTCGGGATGCTCGCGCGCGACGAAGGCGATCAGCCCTTCGCGCAGGAAACAGCGCAGATCCCAGGCCTTGCCCGAATCGGCCGCCGTCGCGAGCAGGCGCAGCTGCATGCTCTTCTCGCTGGTGTCGGTCACCTGCAGCTTGCACAGGCGGCCATCCCATTCGGGCGAGGCCTCGCACAGGCGCTGGGCCTCGGCCCGCAGCGGAGCCAAAGGCAGCCGGTAGTCCACCCACAGGAACACCGTGCCGATGATCTCCGCGCTGCTGCGCGTCCAGTTCTGGAACGGGTTCTCGATGAACCAGCGCAGCGGAATGATGAGCCGGCGCTGGTCCCAGATGGCCAGCACGACATAGGTGCCCGTGATCGCTTCCACGCGGCCCCACTCGCCCTGCACGATCAGCACGTCGTCGAGCCGGATCGGCTGCGCCAGCGCCAGCTGCAGCCCGGCGATCAGGTTGCCGAACACCGGCTGCGCCGCCATGCCGACCACCAGGCCCACCACGCCGGCCGAGGCCAGCAGGCTGGTGCCGAACTGGCGCGCGCCCGGGATGGTCATCAGCATCATCGCCACGCCGGCCAGGCCGACCAGCACCATCACCGTGCGCGACAGCACCTTGGCCTGGGTGTGGATGCGGCGCGCATGGAGGTTGTCGACCACGTTGAGCGGATACTGGTCCGTCACGCCCTGGCCCACGCCGGCCACCGCGCGCAAGCCCACCCAGGTCAGGCAGGCCAGCAGCAGCAGGCTGTTGACCTGGCGGATGCCGTCGATCATGGGCACGGCATCGGGGGCGCCCTGCCAGACCACCTGCAGGGCGAGGAACATCAGCCACCAGCGCGCCGCC
>DATKFT010000486.1:0-5177 GCA_035544335.1 Pseudorhodoferax sp. | reverse complement strand
GCCTTCAGGCTGGCCTGCTGGCGCGCGGGCTGGTCGGCGAGGTTCTCGGCCACCGAGGCGACGGCCTGGAAGGTGGCGCGCGCGTCGTGCAGGCCGTCGCTGTTCAAGGCCTCCGTGAGCAGCAGGCCCACCGCGACGCTCCAGAGCAGGCCCAGCATGGCCATCTGTGCGAGCAGCAGCCGGCGCACGAGCGTGGGCTGCGTCCAGCGCGCCCAGGCGGCACGCCAGCGCCCGCCCGGCGCCTTCACGGCCGCCCCCCTGCAGGCGGCGCGGCCTGGTCGATCACGTAGCCGACCCCGCGCACCGTGCGGATGTAGCCCTCGCCGATCTTGCGCCGCAGGTTGGACATGTGGACGTCCAGCACATTGCTCTCGCTGGTCTGCGCGCCCGGCAGCACCTGCTCCTGCAGGAAGCGGCGCGTGACCACGCGGTCCACGCGCTTGAGCAACAGGCACAGCAGCTCGAACTCCGAGCGCGACAGTTCCACGGGCCGGTCGTGCACGCGCACCCGCCGCGTCGGCAGGTGCAGCGACAGGCCGCGCAGCTCGAGCAGGCCGTCGTCGAAACCGTAGCTGCGCCGCACGAGCGCGCGCACGCGCGACAGCAGCTCGGCCAGCATGAAGGGCTTGACGAGGTAGTCGTCGGCACCGCCGTCCAGGCCGCGCAGGCGGTCGTCCAGCGTGTCGCGCGCGCTCAGGATCAGCACCGGCATGCTGCGGCGCTCGCGGCGCAGGCGGGTCAGCAGCGCGAGTCCGTCGCCATCGGGCAGGCCCAGGTCCAGCAGCACGAGGTCGCACAGGCCAGCCTCCAGTTCGCGCGCCGCGTCGCTGGCGCGGCGGACCCAGACCACCTCCATGCCCTGGTCCTGCAGCGCGATGCGCACGCCGTTGCCCAGATCGAGGTCGTCTTCCACGAGCAGGATGTTCATGGCACGCAATCTATCCCGACAGCGTGAAGAAAGCCTGAAGGCGCGAGGCCTTCATCGAATCTTCAGGCAACGCTGAGGCGGCCTTCAGTTCGCGCTCCGAGACTGCCCAGGCCACAGGAGCCGCGCCGCCACGGCCCTCCTGTCGTACCGACCACCGTTCAACCTGGAGAACCATTCCCATGCCAACCCGTTCCTGCATTTCCCTGTCCGCCCTGCTGCTGGCCACCGGCGCGACCGCCCTGCACGCGGCCGAACCCCTGCGCGACACCGCGTTCTACATGGGCGCCACGATGGGCGCCTCGAGCTACAGCCTGTCCCCGGCCAGCACGGCAGCCCCCCAGGGCGGCCCCCGGCGCGACACGAACGGCACGGCCTTCAAGCTGTACGGCGGCTACCGCCTGACCGAGCATTTCGGGGCCGAACTGGGCTATGCCCACCTGGGCCGCGCCAACCAATGGACCACGGTCAACGGCGTGTCGATGCGCGACGAAGGCAGGGGCCGCGCGTTCTACGCCGCGGCCACCGCGCAGCTGCCGCTCGGCGATGCCTTCACGCTGCACGGCCGGCTGGGCGTGGCGCGCGGCAAGGTCTCGGGCGGCGGCACCAGGGTTCCGGCGACGCAGGGCCTGGCCGGCAGCGCCACGGGCGCCATCGTGGGCATCGGTGCCGAGTACAAGCTGACGCCCACCATGTCGCTCACGGCCGACTACGACCACTTCACCAAGCTGTCGCGCCAGGCCAAGGGCGGCATGCTGACGGTGGGCCTGCGTGCGAACTTCTGAAGGAACCGGCGCGCGCCCATGATGCCCATCGTCTTGACCGGCAAGCACCGGGTCCCGCTCATGCTGCGGGTCGTGGCCGCCCACCGGCTGGTCAGCAGCCTGCCCTGGCACAGACCGGCCCGCGCCAAAGAACAGCCGCCGCACGGCGCGCCCCTGCCGCCGACCGGCAAGGCCGCGCTTCAGCCCAGCGCAGCGGCCACGCCGGCCGCGCCCGCGCGGCCGCCCGCGGTGCCGGTCGGGACCGGGGCCGGCGCCGCGAACCAGCGCTCCACGAGCCGCACGAAGAAGCTGGCCCCCATGGGCAGCAGCGCGTCGTTGAAGTCGTAGCTGGGGTTGTGCACGAGGCAGGGCCCGTCGCCATGGCCGGGCAGGCGGTGCTCGCCATCGCCGTTGCCGATGAAGGCGTAGCAGCCCGGCACCTGCTCGAGCATGAACGAGAAGTCCTCGGCCGCCATGATGGGCAGCTGCGCGACCACGCCCTGCGCGCCGAACACGCCCTCGGCCACGCTGCGCGCGAACGCGCTCTCGGCCGCGTGGTTCACGGTGGAGGGGTAGTTGCGCCTGAACTCGAACTGGGCCGTGGCGCCGAACACCGCGGCCTGGTGCTCGGCCACCTCGCGCATGCGGCGCTCGATGAGGTCCAGCGTCTCGGCCGTGTAGGCGCGCACCGAGCCCTGCATCACGCACTGGTCGGGGATCACGTTGGGCACGTCGCCGGCATGGACCATGGTGACCGAGATCACGGCCGTCTCCAGCGGCTTCTTGTTGCGGCTGATGATGGTCTGGAAGGCCTGCATCATCGCGCCGGCCACGGGGATGGGGTCGATGGCCAGGTGCGGCATCGCCGCATGGCCGCCCTTGCCGCGGATCGTCACCTTGAACTCGTTGTTGGAGGCCAGCACCGGGCCGGCCGAGACCGCGAACTGGCCGACCGGGATGCCCGGCATGTTGTGCATGCCGAACACGGCCTCGCACGGGAACTTCTCGAACAGGCCGTCCTTCATCATCTCGCGCGCGCCGCCGCCATGCTCCTCGGCCGGCTGGAAGATCAGGTGCACGGTGCCGTCAAAACCGCCCGCGTCGCGCAGCCGCGCGAGCTGCTGCGCGGCGCCCAACAGCATGGTGGTGTGGCCGTCGTGGCCGCAGGCGTGCATCTTGCCGGCGTGGCGGCTCGCATGCGCGAAACGGTTGTGCTCGGCCATGGGCAGCGCGTCCATGTCGGCGCGCAGGCCGATCGTGCGCGCCGATGTGCCGCAGCGCACGGTGCCGACCACGCCGGTCTTGCCCAAACCGCGGTGGATGGGGATGTTCCAGCGGGTCAGCAGCTCGGCCACGAGGTCGGCCGTGCGCGTCTCCTCGAAGGCCAGCTCGGGATGGGCATGGATGTCGCGGCGCACGGCCTGCAGGGCGCCGTGTTCGGCAACGATGGAGTCGATCAGGTTCATGTCGGTCGATGGGAGGCGGCACGCGGTGCGCCGAAGTGGTTCATATCAGTTTCCCACGGCGCTGCGCACCACCCGCACCGCACGAAACCGGCTCGCAAGCCGCTGTTCCGAAGGCCGCGGAGCAGGCCATGCCAGCAGACGCGGCGCAACGGGCTCTGCCCGGGCGCTCGCGGCGCCCCCTGGAGGGGGGATGGGATTTCTACACGCCCTTCGACATCCAAACGGGGGTGTTTCATCTCAATTCGCCTGGACGTTGAGCTTTTGCAGCAGCGGCGTCCACAGGCGGCGGTCGTCGGCGATGCGCTGCGCGAACGCGGCGGCGCTGTCGTGCCAGACGATGGAGCCATGGCTGGCGATGGCCTGCTGCAGCTGGGGCTGCTGCAGGGCCGCGCCGATCTCGCGGTTCAGCCGTGCCACCAGCTCGGCCGGCACGCCGGCGCCGGCCACCACGCCCAGCCACACCGCACCCTCGAAGCCCTGGTGGCCGCGGCTGGCCAGCGTGGGCACGCCCTGCCAGGTCGCGCCGGGCACCTGCGGGCTCAAGGCCAGCACGCGCAAGCGGCCCTCCTTGACCAGCGGCTCCAAGAGCGAGGTGGCGGCCATGTAGATCTGCGTGTCGCCGCCCGCCACCGAGCTCAGCGCGTCCGGGCCGGTCTTGAAGGGCACGTGCACGATGTCCACGCCGGCCTGCGCCTTGAGCAGTTCGAACAGCACATGCGGCGGGCTGCCATTGCCCGACGAGGCGTAGTTGAGCTGGCCCGGCCTGGCCTTGGCCTGCGCCAGCAGCTCTTCCAGCGTCGTGGCCGGCAGTTTGGCGTTGACGGCCAGCGCCATCGGGATCACCGCCACGGGGCTGACCGGCTGCAGGTCGGCCACGGGGTCGTAGCTCAGCTTGGGGAAGACCTGCGGATTCCAGACCGCATGCGCGTTGGTGACGAGCGCCAGCGTGTGGCCGTCGGCCGGCGCGCTCTTGAGCGTCTGCATGGCCACCATGCCACCTGCACCGGGCCGGTTGTCCACGACCACAGCCTGGCCCAGAGACAGGCGCAGGCGGTCGGCCAGCGGCCGCGCGAACAGGTCGGGCAGGCTGCCAGGGCCGCCGTTGACGATCAGCGTGAGCGGCTTGTGGGGGAATGCCCCCTGGGCGGCGGCACCGCCCCAGCCGCCGGCGAGACAGGCGAGGAGCGGCAGCGTGGCGAAGGCGCGGCGAAGTCGAGACATGGTGGGCCCTGGGTCGAACGGTTGGACAAGGGGAACGGCGACGGGCGTGGGGCATGGCCGGATCTGGCGCCGGCCTGCGGCCGAGTCTGCCACAGCGTCGCATCGGCGCTATGCTTGCGCGCTTCGCAGCGGGAGAACTCCATGGGCAATCCGCAGACAGGGCGCATCCGGGTGGGCATCGGCGGCTGGACCTTCGAGCCCTGGCGCAGCAACTTCTTCCCGGCCGGCCTGCCGCACAGCCGGGAGCTGCATTTCGCAAGCCGTGCCGTGACGGCCATCGAGATCAACGGCACCTACTACAGCACGCAGTCGCCCAAGAGCTTCGCGCGCTGGCGCGATGAGACGCCCGAGGACTTCCAGTTCTCGCTCAAGGCCAACCGCTTCGCGACCAACCGGCGCGTGCTGGCCGAAGCGGGCGAGTCCATCACGCGCTTCGTCGAGAGCGGGCTCTCCGAGCTCGGCCCCAAGCTCGGTCCCATCGTCTGGCAGTTCGCACCGACCAAGGCCTTCGACCCGGTGGACTTCGAGGCCTTCCTGCAGCTGCTGCCCCGCTCCGTGGACGGGCTCGCGCTGCGCCATGTGCTGGACGTGCGGCACCCCAGCTTCATGGTGCCCGCCTACCTCGCGCTGGCGCGGCGCCACGGCTGCGCGACCGTGTTCGCGGACTCGGACAAATACCCTTCGTTCGCCGACGTGACGGGCGACTTCGTCTATGCGCGGCTCATGCGCAGCCAGGCCGATTGCGCCACCGGTTACGAGGCCGGGACGCTGGACCGCTGGACCGATGTAGCGCACGACTGG
>DATKFT010000485.1:0-1814 GCA_035544335.1 Pseudorhodoferax sp. | reverse complement strand
CCAGCGGCGCTCGATGGTTTCGTGCACCCGCGTGCGCGCACCATCGGTGCCAGCGAGGTCGTCGGCATGGACGATCCCGTGGAGGTGGCGCTGCGCAAGAAGCGCGACTCGTCCATGCGCGTCGCGATCGCGCAGGTCAAGGACGGGCATGCCGACGTGGCTGTGTCGGCGGGCAACACGGGCGCGCTGATGGCGATCGCGCGCTACCTGCTCAAGACGGTGCCTGGCATCGACCGGCCGGCGCTCGCGACGCAATTGCCCAATGCGCGTGGCGGCGCCACGACGGTGCTCGACCTGGGTGCCAATGTCGATTGCACCGCGGAGCATCTGCTGCAGTTCGGCCTCATGGGCGCGGCCCTGGTGTCGGTGCTCAAGGGGCAGGACGAGCCCACGGTCGGCCTGCTCAACATCGGCGAAGAGTCGATCAAGGGCAGCGAGGTGATCAAGCAGGCCGGTGAGCTGCTGCAGGCCGCGCATGCCGCAGGGCACCTGAACTTCCATGGCAACGTGGAGGGCAACGACATCTACAAGGGCACGACCGACATCGTGGTCTGCGACGGTTTCGTCGGCAATGTCGTGCTCAAGAGCAGCGAGGGTGTCGCATCGATGATCGGCGGCTTCCTGAAGGCCGAGTTCTCGCGCAGCGTCTGGACCAAGCTGGCCGGTCTCGTGGCCTACCCGGTCCTGCAGGCGCTCAAGCGCCGGCTGGACCACCGGGTCTACAGCGGCGCGGCGCTGCTGGGCCTGCGCGGCCTCGTGTTCAAGAGCCACGGTTCGGCCGACGCCTTCGCGTTCGAGCAGGCCTTGAACCGCGGGTATGATGCGGCGCGCAACAAACTGCTGGAGCAAGTGCAGGCGCGCATCGCCAAGAAGGCACCGCAGCAGGCCACGGAGATCGGCGCCAGTGCGCCGGCCGAGTTGGCAGCCCACTGAGATGAAACGATCCCCACGCTCATCGTCAAGCGCATCGCCGTCCCTGGCCGGGGTGTGCCAGCGTCTTGGAGCGGTCGGGCGTCACTGACGAGCATCCATGCCCACCTATTCACGCATCACGGGCACCGGCAGCTACTTGCCGCCGCGTCGCCTGACCAACGCCGATCTGGCGGCCGAACTGGCCACCAAGGGCATCGAGACTTCCGACGAATGGATCGTCGAGCGCACGGGCATCCGGGCCCGGCATTTCGCGGCGCCGGACGTGACCAGCAGCGACCTGGCGGTGCCGGCGGCGCAGGCGGCCATGGAGGCCGCGGGCGTCGCACCCGCGCAGATCGACCTGATCATCGTGGCCACGTCCACGCCGGACATGGTGTTCCCATCGGCTGCCGCCATCCTGCAGCACAAGCTCGGCATCGCGGGCTGCCCGGCGTTTGACATCCAGGCGGTCTGCAGCGGCTTCGTCTATGCGCTGACGGTGGCCGACGCGATGATCCGCGCCGGCTCGGCCCAGCGTGCGCTGGTGGTTGGCGCCGAGGTGTTCTCGCGCATCCTGGATTTCACGGACCGCACGACCTGCGTGCTGTTCGGCGACGGCGCGGGTGCCGTGGTGCTGGAGGCATCGGAGACACCCGGCATCCTGGCCAGCGATCTGCACGCCGACGGCAAGCATGTCGGCATCCTGTGCGTGCCCGGCCATGTGTCGGGCGGCCAGGTCCTGGGCGATCCGCTGCTCAAGATGGACGGGCAGGCTGTGTTCAAGCTTGCCGTCGGCGTGCTCGAAGAGGCGGCGCGCACGACGCTGACCAAGGCCGGCAAGACGCAGGACCAGATCGACTGGCTGATCCCGCACCAGGCCAATATCCGGATCATGCAGAGCA
>DATKFT010000484.1:0-2151 GCA_035544335.1 Pseudorhodoferax sp. | reverse complement strand
CCCAGGGCGTGGGCCGGGGCGATACCGTGGCCCTGATGTGCCTGAACACGCCGGGCTTTGTCGAAGCCCTGTTCGGCGCCTGGCGCCTGGGCGCCGCGCTGGTGCCCGTCAACCACAAGCTGCAGGCGCCCGAGCTGCAGTACATCCACGGCCACGCGCAGTGCAAGGCCCTGGTGTTTGACGCCGCACTCGCGCCCGTGGTCGCCGCCGCGCCACACCCCTGCGCCCGCCTTGTGACCGAGGCGCAAGAGGCCGTCCCGGGTGTCCAGGACTGGGACACGCTGGTGGCGGCCGCCAGGCCCCTGGAAGGCGCGCGGCCCGCCGATGGCGACATCGCCCAGGTGCTCTACACCTCCGGCACCACGGGCCGGCCCAAGGGCTGCCTGCTGAGCCACCGCGCCGTCACGCTGGCGGCGATCACGGCCGCGCTGGGCCTGTCCATCACGCGCGAGGAACGCACGCTGATGGCCATGCCCATCTGGCATTCCTCGCCGCTCAACAACTGGTTTGGCGGCACGCTGTACATGGGCGGCACCGTGGTGCTGCTGCGCGAGTATCACCCGCAGCATTTCCTGCAGGCCGTGCAGGACGAGGGCGTGACGCTGTACTTCGGCGCGCCGGTCTCCTACTTCGCGCCGCTGCAGATGCTGCCCGACTTTGCCCGCTACGACCTGAGCAGCGTGCGCGCCTGGGTCTACGGCGGCGGCCCCATCGGCGCCGAGATGGCACGCAAGCTGGCCACGGCCTACCGCAGCGACCGCTTCTACCAGGTCTACGGCATGACCGAGACCGGCCCCACGGGCACCACGCTCTACCCCGAGGAGCAGGTGGAGCGCGCAGGCTCCATAGGCCGCGTGGCCTTGCCCGGCGTGGACATGCGCGTGGTGCGCGACGACGGCGAGGATGCCGGCCCGGGCGACACCGGCGAGATCTGGCTGCGCACCGGCAGCGTGATGGACGGCTACCTGCACGACGCCCAGGCCACGGCCGCCGCCTTCGCGCCCGGCGGCTGGTACCGCACGGGCGATCTTGCGCGCCTGGACGACGCGGGCTATCTCTTCATCGTGGACCGGACCAAGGACATGGTCATCACAGGGGGCGAGAACGTTTATTCCAAGGAGGTGGAGGATGCGATCTCGGCCCATCCCCAGGTCGCCGACGTCGCCGTCGTGGGCCGGCCCCACCCCGAATGGGGCGAGACCGTCATCGCCCATGTGGTGCTGCGCGGCGAGACCGCGCCCGATACCGAGGCGCTGCAGCAATTCCTGGCCGACAGGCTGGCGCGCTACAAGATCCCGCGTGAATTCGTCTTTGCGGCCAGCCTGCCGCGCACGCCCACAGGCAAGCTGCAGAAATTCCTGCTGCGTCAGGAGCGCAGCGCCCCCTGAGGCGCCGGCCTCCTGCGTGGCCTGCTTCGCGGCCTACTTGGCGGCCTACTTCGCGGCCTTGAAATCCGACTCGCTCATGCCGCGCCGCCAATAGGCCACGACCAGCTGCTCGTGCTTTTCCAGCCCGCGCTCCTCGCGCGCCCACTGGCGCACGGCCTGGGCGGTGTCGAACTCGCCAGCGGCCCAGACGAAGCGGCTGGCGGGGGAGGCCCCGGGCGAAGGCACGGGCCATTCCACGGCGCGCAGCGCGTCGATCAGCAGCGTGGTGGTCCCGGCCTCGGCAGCGCCACGGTGCAGCCAGTGCCATTGCAGTCCTTCGGGCGCCTGCACGGGCTGCTCGTCCTGCGGAAACTGGACTTCGGCAAACACATGGCCGCGCGTATGCGCGGGCAGGGCCGCCGCGATGCGCAGCATGGCGGGCAGGCCGGTGTCGTCGCCGGCCAGCAGCATCCAGTCGGCCGGGGTGGCCGTGCGCCCGCCGGGGCCGGTCATGCCGATGCGCTGGCCCGGCTGGGCGCGCGCGGCCCAGGCCGACCCGGGGCCGGCATCCTCGTGCAGCACGAAGTCCACGTCGATCCATCCGTTGGCGCCGTCTTGGGCCATTCCCATCGCACGCATGGTGTACGTGCGCATGTCCAGGCGCATGTCACCCTCGGGCAGGCGCAGCAGGCCGCTGGCCGACAGCGTGGGCCATTCGGGCTCGGTCACGCCCGGCTGCGGAAACAGCAGCTTGACGTGGATGTGGGTGTCCTGCGCATAGCGC
>DATKFT010000483.1:0-8749 GCA_035544335.1 Pseudorhodoferax sp. | reverse complement strand
GCGGCAGGCGCGCGCGCTGTTCCTGGGCGGCGAGCTGCAGCGCCTGGCCCGCGCGCTGGCGGCGCTGCCGGACGCCTGCCTGCAGGGCCGCCCCGCGCTGGCGCTGTGGCAGGCCTGGTCGCAGCTGTGCTATCGGCGCTTTTCCGCATGCCAGGCCACCGTCGCGCACCTGGCGGCGGCGCCCGGTGCCGGGCAGGCGCAGCAGCAGGCCCAGCTGTGCCTGCTGCGCTTCTCGCTGGCCCTGCAGCACGACGACCTGGACGCTGCGCAGGCCCTGCTGCCCGCCATGCAGGAGCTCGGGCATGCAGGCGATGCGGTGCTGCAGGGCGGGCAGCGCCACCTGCTGGCCTGGTACTTCTCGCACCTGGGCCTGGCCGAGGAGGCGCGCGAACGGCTGCAGGGGCCGGCGCACTACCTTGACGACGGCCGCCTGCTGCTGGACTCGTGCTTCGGCCAGGCCATGACGCCGGTGATGCGCGGCATGAGCCATCTGCACGAAGGCCAGTACCGGCAGGCCGAATCCTGCCTGCGCGGCGCGCTGCAGCAGGCCGAGGCCATGCTGGGCCGCCACAGCGAGGCGGCCGCGAACGCGGCCGGCCTGCTGTGCGAGGTGCTGTACGAGGTCGACGACCACCGCGGGCTGCGCGCCTTGCTGGCCCGGTATGCCGGGGGCATCGAGCGGCTCGCGCTGCCGGACGCCCAGCTCAGCGCCGCGCTGGCGGCCAGCCGGCTGCACGCCTGCCAGGGTGCGCTGCCGCAGGCGCAGGCCGCGCTGGACGCGCTTCAGGAAATGGCCCGCGAGCGCGACATGCCGCGCATCGGCGCGATCGTGCTGCACGAGCGCCTGCGCCTGTGCCTGCTGGCCAACGCGGCCGAGGCGGCGCGCGCGCACCTGGACGCGCTCGATGCGCTCGCGCAGCGCGCACTGGGCCACCAGGCGCTGGCCGGGCCGCGCATCGCGCACTGGGCCCAGCTGGCCCAGGCCCGCTGGCACATGCACCACCTGCGCGACGACGCGGCGCTGGAGCTGCTGCACGCGCTGCAGGCGAGCCCGCAGCTGCCCGGCGGGCTGCGCGTGCAGGCCTGCGCGCTGGCCGCCAGCGTCTGCCAGCGCAGCGGCCAGCCGCATGCCGCGCTGCTGTGCGCGCTGCAGGTGCTGCAGCAGGGCCAGAGCATGGGCCTGGCACGCAGCCTGCTGGACCTGGGCCCCGACTACCTGCAGCTGGCGCGCCAGGTGCTGCGCCTGCACGCCGACGGCGACCCGCTGCTGAACCTGTATGCGCAGCGGCTGCTGCGCCAGGCCGGCATGCCCGACCCGGGCGCCCCGGCCCCGGCCGCGCGCGCGCCGGCGCTGGCCGCGCTGAGCGGACGCGAGCAGCAGGTTCTGCAGCTGCTCGTGCACGACCTGCCGAACCGGCGCATCGCGCAGGCGCTGGGCGTGTCGACCGAGACGGTGCGCTGGCACCTCAAGAACATCTTCGCCAAGCTGGCGGTGGTCCGGCGCCACGAGGCCATCGTGGCCGCGCGCGGCCTGGGCATCCAGCCCGGCCCGGCGCCCTGAGAGCGCAGCCCAGCACCTATCGCAAACCCTGCCCACCCGCAAACGGGTGGGTAGGTGGGCGGTACCCACCCGGATCATGCGCTGCAGGCCGGGCCGATCGCGCCCGTCTGAATGCATCCACCGACATCACGCAAGGAGACCTCATGTCGCAACGCCTCAAGTTCGGCGCTTTCGTCGCCCCCATGCACAAACCGGGCATCAACCCGACACTGGCCATGCGCCAGGACCTGCAGCTCATGGAGCAGATGGACATGCTGGGTTACGACGAGGCCTGGATCGGCGAGCACCACAGCGCCGGCACCGAGATCATTGCCTCGCCCGAGATCTTCATCGCGGCCGCGGCCGAGCGCACCAAGCACATCCGCTTCGGCACCGGGGTGACCTCCATCGCCTACCACAACCCGCTGTGGGTGGCCGACCGCATGGTGCAGCTGGACCACATGACGCGCGGCCGCGTGATGCTGGGCGTGGGCCCGGGTTCGCTGCCGACCGACTCGGCCATGATCGGGCTGAACCCCACCGACACGCGCGAGCTGCTCAGCGAGAACCTGGAGATCATCGTGCGCCTGCTGCGCGGCGAGACCGTGAACACGCAGACCAAGACGCACAAGCTCATCGATGCCAAGCTGCAGCTGCGCCCCTACTCGGACGCGCTGGAGATCGCGGTGGCGGCCGTGGCCTCGCCCACGGGCCCGCGCCTGGCCGGCACCTATGGCCTGGGCCTGCTGTCCATCGGCGCCACGCTGAACACCGACGGCTTCGACGCGCTGGCCCACCACTGGAACGTGGCGAAGGAGCGCGCCGACCATTTCGGGCAGACCATCGACCGCAGCAAATGGCGCCTGGTCAGCATGTTCCACCTGGCCGAGACCGAGGAGAAGGCGCGCGAGGAGGTGCGCTACGGCATCGAGTTCTGGTTCAAGTACTTCCAGGAGGTCGCGGCCTTCCCGCAGATGGCGGTCTCGGGCGACACCATCGAGCAGATGATCAACTTCGTGACCGAGGCCAAGGTCGGCGTGATCGGCACGGCCGCCCAGGCGCGCGCCCACATCCAGCGCCTCGTGGACCAGTCGGGCGGCTTCGGCTCCATGCTCATGATGATGCACAACTGGGCCAGCCCGGCCGACACCTACCAATCGCTGGAGATCATGGCGCGCGACGTGATGCCGCACTTCCAGGGCCATGCGCAGATGACGCTGGACGCCGCGGCGCGCGCGCGCAAGGTGCGCGACGGCCATGCGGCCGACCAGATGAAGGCCGTCGAGCACATGACGAAGAAGTACGAAGCGGAGCTGCGGGGAAAAAACTGATGACGGGTGCAGCCAGAACCGCCAACCGCGTGGCGCCGTGCCCTGCCGGCGAACACGACCCGCGCGCGGACCGTGCGGCCGCCGCGGCGGCGCAGACGACTGCACCCGGCCGGCCGCACATCGTCATCGTCGGCGGCACCATGCGCGCCGGCTCGACCAGCGAGCGGCTGGCCCGGCACTGCGGCCTGCAGCTGCAGGCGCTGGGCGCGTCCACCGCGGTGTTCCCGGCCTCCGAGCTGGAGCTGCCGATGTACGCGCCCGAGCGCGCCACGCTGCATCCCACGGCGCTGGCCTTCATCCGCGAGACCCAGCGCTGCGACGGCATGATCATCGCGTCGCCGGGCTACCACGGCGGCATCTCCGGCCTGCTCAAGAACGCGCTGGACTACATCGAGGAGCTGCGGGCCGATGCCAGGCCCTACCTGCACGGCCGCGCCGTGGGCTGCATCGTCACGGCGGCGGGCTGGCAGGGTGCCAACAGCACGCTGGCGGCGCTGCGCTCTGTCGTGCACGCGCTGCGCGGCTGGCCCACGCCGCTGGGCGTGGCCGTGAATTCCACGCAGTCGCTGGTCGACGCGGCGGGCGAGCTGAACCCCGACATCGCGCACCAGCTCGGCATCATGGCGCGGCAGATCCTGCAGATCGCGCAGTGGCGCGAGTGCGGCAGCGGCGGCCTGCAGCCCGTGGCCCGCGCCAGCCCCGTCGCCGCGGCGGCCTGAGCGCCGCGCCCCGCGGGCGCAGCGGGCCGTCGGCGCCACCCCGCGCCGGCGGCCGCGCCGCTGGGGTGGGCCGCACGGGCACTGCGGCACACGTGCTTCCTAGAATCGCCGCGAGCCCGCGGGGGCGCGCAGCGCGGCCGTCCAGGCGGCCGCCGCGGCGCGCCGGTCCGCGCCCCGCCCGCCATGCACCACACCATGCCCCACGCCCTCGCCCGGACCCTGCTGATCGCCTGCGCCATCGCCGTCGGCGGCGCCGCCCATGCCAGCGAGGCGCGCGCGCAGGACAAGCTGGCCTTCGTGCGCCAGCTGCCCTACCAGGGCGCATGGCCGTCGCTGGCGGGCTTCAGTCCCGCGCAGCCGGTCCCGGACTTCAAGGCGCCGGCCGGCGACCACGGGCACACCGCGGCCTACCGCAGCGCGGACGGCTGCGTGGCCTTCTTCTACCCACCCGGCGAGGAAGGCATCTCCGGCGTGGCGCTGAAGTGGAAAGGCCCCGCCTGCAACGGCAAGCCTCTGCAGGGCGAAGGCGAGCTGCAGATCCTGCGCCGCGCGGGCACCGGCACCGTGGTCGGCGTGCTGCAGGGGCGCTTTGCCAACGGCCTGCTGGCCGGCCAGGGCAGCAAGGCCAACTTCAGCTACGACGCCGCCGGCCAGCCCCTGCCCGACACCTACCTGTTCGAGGGCGAGTTCCTGCACAGCGTGCTGCACGGCCAGGGCATCTCGCGCTGGAGCGGTGCCGCCGATGCGCGGCCCACCGCCTGGGCGCGCCAGGGCCGCTTCCATGAAGGCCTGGCGCGCGGTCTGGTGGCCCAGGCGCGGCTGCGGCCGTATCCGGGTGTGGAGGCGGAAGTGCAGGACCTGTGGTTCGGCGAGGACGGCACGGTCCCTGCCGAACAGGCGCGCGTGAACCGCGGCCGGCCCGTGCCGGGCCTGCTGTTCTTCGAGAACGATGCCATCGCCTGGCGGTCCGAGGTCGCGGCCTGGCGCGACGGCCAGTTCCAGACGGCCCGGCTGCTGCGCATGGACACCGCACGCCAAGCAGGCCTCGTCGCCAGCTGCGTGCGTTGGCGCTTCGAGGCCCGGCAGCTGCGCTGCGACCAGGGCGCCGTCTCCAGCGGCGGTGCCAGCGGCGAGCTGCGCCTGGACGATGGCCCCTACACGCTGCCCTGGCCCGTGCGCCCGGGCGGCACCGGCTTTCGGCCCGGGCCCGGCGCAGCGCTGCATGTCGCGCTGCAGGACGCGCAGACGCCCGTGCGCTGCAACGCCGAGCTCAGCCGCTGCACGGGTCGGGGCGCCATCCCCATCCTGGGCGCCGGCGAATACTGGTGGGGCGATCTGGAGTGGCGCGAGGGCAGCCTGCAGCCGGTCGCTGCCGCGCTGCACGCCCGCGGCGCGGACGACGGCACGCCTGCCACGGCGCCCCAGCGCCCGGGCTACGCGCCGCAGAGCGATGCGGTGCTGGCCCGCTGCACGCGCTTCGCCGGCCCGCTGCAGTGCGCCGAGGGCCTGCTGCGCAGCGCCAACGGCACCCGCTACAGCGGGGCCTGGGTCTACGACGGCGTGCGCTTCGGCAGCGACGCCGGGCCTGCGCGCTACGAGGCGCTGCCGGGCGACCGCCGCGTGCGGCGCACGGGCTGGGGCACCAACACCTATGCCGATGGCCGCTGGGCCGAGGTGCACTTCGACGACGACGGCGCCATGGACGCCGTCGGCCTGTGCGAGCACCCGGGCCGCGGCGGCACGGTCAACTGCCACCTCCAGGGCCGCACCGTGGTGTTCACCACCACGCGCTGAAGCCGCCGCGCAGCGCGCCAGGGGGCGCGCCACGCCGGGCCGCCATCCGGGGGGTTGGTCCTCGCAGACGATGGCCCGGCGCCGCCATGTGTCACCGGACTGTCGCACCCTCACAGGCTGCGGCCCGCCACATCCCCGTGCATCCGCAAGATGCACGAAGGACGAGGGACCGCACGCGCGTGCCGCCCATAGCATGCGTGCATGCGATACCCAACACCTCGACGCACCGCATGGCACGGCCTGGCCAGCCTGGTCCTGCTGGGCCTGGCACAGCAGGCCAGCGCTCTTTCCGCACAGCAGGTCTATGCCCAGGCGGCGGCATCCGTCGCCGCACTGGACATCCTCGACGCCGAAGGCCAGCGCGTGGGCGAGCGCAGCGCCACGCAGATCGCCGACGGCCGCTTCGTCACGGCCTGCGAGGACCTGCAGGCCGGGGCCACGCTGCGGCTGCGCGTGGGCACGGACACACTGCCTGCACAGCTCGGCGCACGCGACCGCGAACGCAACCTGTGCGAAGTGCTGGCCCCGCGCACCGGGCCGGTGCTGGCCCAGCAGCCGGCCCTGCCGCAGGTGGGTGCGCGCGTGTTCGCCCTCTCCAACGCGCTGGGCCTGGGCGTGGGCATTTCCGAAGGCGTGGTCGCCGGCGTGCGGCACGACACCACGGGCAGCCTGATCCAGTTCACCGCGCCGATCTCGCCGGGCTCGGAAGGCGGTGCCTTGCTGGACGCGCAGGGGCGGCTGCTCGCGATCCTGGACTACCGCCGGCGCGACGGCCAGAACGTCAACTTCGGCGCGCCCGTCGCCTGGCTGGCAGAACTTGCGCCGCGGGCCGCGGCCGATGCTGCGCAGCTGGCCCGGCTGGACAACGGCCATGCGCTGGCACGCGCGGCGCAGTGGCCGGCGCTGGCCACGCACGCGGCGCAGTGGCTCGCGCTACAGGCCGGGCAGGCCGATGCACTGCGCTTCGCTGCCGAAGCAGCGCGTGCGCAGCAGCAGCCCGAGGTAGAACTGAAGGCCTGGCGCGCACTGCGACGCGCGCGGCCGCAGGACGTGGAAGCGGGGCTGGACCTCGCCCAGGCGCTGCTGCAACAGGAGCAGCTGGCCGAGGCGACCATGCTGGCGCGCCAGCTCGTGGCCGAACATGCCGGCGAAGCCCGCACGCACTGGCTGCTCGCGCGCGCACTGCACGCCGGCGGCGAACTCGACGCGGCGCAAGTGTCCTACCGCCGCGCGCTCGCGGAGAACCCCTGGCTGGTCGCGCCCTACCGAGGCCTCGCGGCGCTGGCCCAGGCACGCGAGGACCATCGCACGGCCGTGGCGATCTTCACGCGCCTGTCGGGCCTTTATCCGGACGAAGCCTGGCCGCGCCAGCAGCTCATCAGCGCGCTGCTGCGGGCCCGGGAGCTCGCGCGCGCCCACACCGAGCTGCAGAACCTGCCGCCGGTCCAGGCCGACAGCGCCCAGGGCTGGTACCTGCGCGGCATGGTGGCCTCGCGCATGGGCCGGCCCGAGGCTGCGGTGCAGGCGCTGCGCACGAGCCTGGCGCGCGACCCGGAGCAGGACAGCGCCTGGGTCCAGGCCGAGCTGGGCACTGCGCTGGTAGCCCTGGAGCGCTACCCCGAGGCCATCGCCGCACTGCGCGCAGCCGTGCACAGCGAACCGGCCAGCACGCGCTGGCGCGCGCTGCTGGCCGACACGCTGCGCAGCGGTGGCCGGGCCCAGGAGGGGCTGGCCATCGCGCAGGCGTTGACGGCCGAGCAGCCCGGCAGCGCCGCGCACTGGGGCTTGCTGGGCCGCACCCTGATCGCGCTGGACCGCCATGCCGAGGCCTTGCCGGCCACCGAGCGCGCGCTGCAGAGCGACGCGCGCGATGCCGGTCTGTGGGCGCAGCTCGTGCTGGTGCGCCAGAACCTGGGGCAACACCCCCGGGCCGCCGAGGCCTTGCGCCGCCTGCGCGAGCTCGATCCCGCGCGCGCCGACCTGGCCTACCGCAGCCTCGTGCTGCCCTACGAGGCGAGCCGGTGATGCCGCGTCCACAACGGCCTGGAGCGCCGCGCCGCGCGCTGCTGCTGGTCCTGTTCGCCACCATGGCCGCGCAGGCCCAGGACGACGACAGCGGTGCCGCGCGCGATGCGCAGCAGGTCTTCGCCCGTGTGCATGCCGCGGTCGTGACGGTGCAGACCTTCGACACGGCCGGCCAGCCCGACGGCCAGGGCAGCGGCGTGGTCGTCGCGCCCGGCCTCGTGGCGACCAACTGCCATGTGGTGCGCGGCGCCGCCCAGCTGCGCCTGGCCGGCAGCCATGGCGAGCAGGCCGCCCAGTGGACGCGCCAGCTCGCCGGCCTGGACCTGTGCCTGCTGGCCGCGCCGGGGCTGGCGGCACCGCCGGTCGTGCTGCGGCCCAGCCAGGAACTGGCGATCGGCGAGCCGGTCTACGCGGTCGGCAATCCGTTGGGTTTCGGGCTCGCGGTCAGCAGCGGCCTGCTGGCCAGCCGGCAAGCGGGTGAGCCGCATGCGCGCCTGGCGGCCACGGCGCCGGTCTCGCCGGGCTCCAGCGGCGGCGGCCTGTTCGACCGCGAGGCGCGTCTGCTGGGCCTGACCACGGCCATCCTGGGCACGGGGCAAAGCCTGAGCCTGGTGCTGCCGGCAGAAGCCGTGGCCGAGTTGCTGGCGAACGGCGAGCCGCGGACACCCTCTGAACCCATGCCTCCCGCCGAGCCGCGCTGGGCCGTGGTGGCGGTGGGACTGTACGACCGCCAGGACTGGGCAGGCCTGCATGCCCATGCACAGGCCTGGGCGCAGGCCCAGCCGGGTGCAGCGCAGGCATGGGTCTACCTGGCGCGGGTAGCCAACCAGCGGCAGACCCATGCCGAGGCCGAAGCCCTGGCGCGGCGCGCACTGGCACTGGACGCAGACCTTGCCGGTGCCTGGTCGGAACTGGCCCAGGCGCTGATCGCCACCGGCCGCGTCGAAGAGGCCGAGCAGGCCTTGAACGAGGCCGCGCGGCGCCAGCCCGGCGAGGCCGATGTGCACATCGTGCGCTCGTTCTTGCGCCAGGGCCTGGGCCAAGCCGAAGCGGCACGCGACGCGATGCGGGAAGCCGTGCGCAAGAGGCCGTTCAGTCCCCGCCTGTGGACCGCGCTGGGCAACCAGGAAGACGCGCTCGGCCAGGCCGATGCGGCCAGGCGCGCATTCGCCACCGCCATACGCCTGGGCGGCGCGCCACCGGTTGCGGGCTCCAAGTCATCGCCCACGCCGGGCATCGCGCGCCAGGTCGAGGCCCTGCTCGCGCTGGGCTGGCTCGAGCTGCGCCAGCAGCGCTTCGCGCACGCCGAAGAAGCCTTCCGCAAGGGCCTGGCCCTGGAC
>DATKFT010000482.1:0-1816 GCA_035544335.1 Pseudorhodoferax sp. | reverse complement strand
CCGGTTCAGGTCGTCGTTGGCACGCGCCACCTCGCTCTGGGTGCGGCCGATCTCGGTGCGCGCGCGCGCCACGTCGGCCTCGCGCAGCGCGATCTGGGCCGACAGCGCGCCGTTGTTCGCGTACAGCGTGCGCACCTGGCGCACGGTCTGCGCGAGCTGGGCCTCGGCCTGTTCCAGCGCCACGCGGCCGTCGGCCGGATCGAGCTGCACGAGCGGCTGGCCGGCCTGCACACGGTCGGTGTCGTCGGCCAGGATGGCCATCACGGTGCCGCCGATCTGCGGCGTGATCTGCACCAGGTTGCCCTGCACGTAGGCGTTGTCGGTCTCCTCATAGTGGCTGGCGACCAGCCATTCGTAGGCGGCCAGGCCCAGGCCGGCCACGACGACGACGGCGGCGATCGCGGTCAGCGCCTTCTTGCGCTTGCCGGGATCGGCAGCAGGAGCGGCAGCGGGAGCTGCCGCAGCGGCTGCGGCAGGAGTAGCGGTGGTGTTCATGGCGATGGGGATGCGGGCATCCGGAAGGAAAGAGGGTTCAGCGCGTGTTCTGTGCCAGCGGTGCGGCGGGCACTGCAGCGGTGGGATCGGGCGTGACGCCGCCGCCCAGCGCATGGGCCAGCAGGGCTTGGACGTCGAGCGCGCGCGCGGCCAGGTCGACCTGCTGGCGGCGCTGCGCCAGTACCGTGGACTCGGCGGTCAGCACCTGCAGGTAGTTGCCCAGGCCCGCGGCGTAGCGCTGGCGCGCGATCGCATAGGCGTCTTCGGCGGCCTGCTGCGCGGCGCGCTGCTCCTGCTGCTGCACACCGATCGAGCGCGCCGACACGAGCTGGTCCGACACCTCGCGCACGGCACCCACGATGGCGGCGTTGTAGCTGTCCACCGCGGCGTCCACGTCGGCGGCCTTGCCACGCAGGTTGGCGCGCAGGCGCCCGGCGTCGAACAGCGGCAGCCGCAGCGCCGGACCGATGCCCCACTGCAGGCTGTTGGCCTGCAGCAGGTTGGACAGGCCGATGCTGGACAGGCCCGCGAAGCCGGTCAGGCTGATGTTGGGATAGAACTGGGCACGGGCCACGCCCACGTCCTGCGTGGCGGCCTCCACGCGCCAGCGCGCGGCCTGCACGTCGGCGCGCCGGCCCAGCAGGTCGGCCGGCAGCACGGCCGGCAGGCTGGGTGCCTGCAGGCGGGCCAGCGAGGGGGCGGCCTGGGCCAGTGTCTGGGGCGGCACGGCCGCCAGCGCGGCGAGTGCGTGGCGCGCCAGCTGGATCTGCTCGCGCAGCGCTTCGACCTGCTGGCGCGCCTCGGGCAGGCCGCCTTCGGCCTGGCGCAGCTCCAGCCGCGTGTCCAGGCCCGCGTCCACGCGGTCGCGCACGAGCGCGAGCTGCTCGCCGCGTTGCGCGAGCGTGCGCTCGGCCACGGCCAGCTGGTCCTGCGTGCGCGCCAGCTGCAGCCAGCCGCGCACGGTCTGCTGGGCCAATAGCGCACGCGCGGCCTGCGCATCGGCGGCCGCGGCGCGCACGCCGCCCAGCGCGGCGTCCAGCGCCGCACGGTTCTTGCCGAAGAAGTCCAGTTCCCAGCTGCCCGACAGCTGGATCTGGCCGCTGTCCTGCACCGAGCCGGCCAGCGGGGCCGGCACGGCGCCGGTCTCGGTGTAGCGCTGGCGCGTGAGGTCCACGCCCAGGCCGATCTGCGGCAGCAGGGCCGCATCGGCCACCTCGACGACGGCCTGCGCGCGGGCCAGGCGGGCCTGCGCCAGCGCCAGCGTGGGGCTGCCGGCCAGCGCCTGGTCCACCAGGCGGTCCAGTGCGGGATCGCCATAGGC
>DATKFT010000481.1:0-2250 GCA_035544335.1 Pseudorhodoferax sp. | reverse complement strand
GATCCGCAGGTGCGATCGGACGCAGGCCAGCTGCAGGCGCTGCTGCATGAAGACTTCCTGGAATTCGGCCGATCGGGCGGCATGCACGACCGGGCCGCCACCGTGGACAGCCTGGCGGCCGGCTTGCCAGCACAGGCCCCTGCCCGGCTGGTGTCAGGCGGCTTTGCGCTGGCGCGCCTGGGACCGGACAGCGCGCTGCTGACCTACCGCTCGGCCAGCGTGGCCGAGGATGGAACGGCCGGCCGGCATACGCTGCGCTCTTCGGTCTGGCTGCGCACGGCGCGGGGCTGGCAGATGCGCTTCCACCAGGGCACGCCCACGGCGCCATTCGACCTGGCCGCATCCATGCCATGAGCGGCCTGCGGCGTGTTCAGACGGTCTCGAACGCGTACTTTTCCGTATCCACCTCGCGCTGCGAGGCCACGGCATAGCGGTCGCCCTGGATGCGCTCGGGCTTGAAGAGGTCGTCCAGTTCGGCCAGCAGGGCCGCATCCAGGCGCACGGCGCCGCCGCGCAGGTCTTCGTGCAGGTGGTCCACGCTGGTGGTGCCCGGCAGGGCAATCACATGCTCGCCCTGGTGCAACACCCAGGCGATGGCCAGCTCGGCCAGCGTGCAGTCGGCGCGCTCGGCAATGGACTGCATGGGCGCGAGCAGCTGCAGGTTCTTCGCATAGGCCTCGGGCGCGAAGCGCGGCATGGCGGCGCGGATATCGCCCTTGACCAGGCCCTCGACCTCCTGGAGCTTGCCGGTGAGGAAGGCGCGGCCCAGCGGGCTGAAGGCCACGTAGGCAATGCCCAGTTCCTTGCAGGCCTGCAGCGTGCCCAGTTCGGCATTGCGCGACCACAGCGAATACTCGCTTTGCAGCGCGGCGATGGGGAAGGTGGCATGGGCGCGGCGCAGCGCGTCGGCGCCGATCTCGGACAGGCCCAGGGCGCGCACCTTGCCCTCTTCCACCAGGCGCGACATCTCGCCCACCGATTCCTCGATGGGCACGCGGCGGTCCCAACGGTGCAGGTAGTAGAGGTCGATGACATCGGTGCCCAGGCGCTGCAGGCTGTCTTCGCAATTGCGGCGCAGGGTCCTGGGGTGGCCATCGATCACGCGGCGCACCACGCCGTCGTCGCCGCGCACGCCGGCCATGCCGCATTTGCTGGCCAGGGTGATGTGGTTGCGGTGGGACTTGAGCACGGGGCCGACCAGGGATTCATTGGCGCCGAAGCCATACAGCGCCGCCGTGTCGAACAGCGTGACACCGGCGTCCAGCGCCGCATGCAGCACGGCCCTGCCCTGCTCGGGCGACGGCGGATGGCCATAGGCGTGGCTGAGGTTCATGCAGCCCAGGCCGACGGCGCTGACGGAGAAGGGACCCAGGTTTCGTGTGGACAGGTTGGTCATGGTGGCTCACAGGGAAAAGAAGAAAGGGAGCGGCCGGCGCTCCCTTGCAGTGCATTCGCACAACGATTTTGCCGTCAAACCGCAGCGCCCCGCACGCCCGTGCGCGCCCAGGCCGGCAGCGGCACGGGCCGGTGCAGCACGTCGTCGTTGAGCCACTGCGCGCTGCGGCGCGCGCGCTCGGCCACGGTGTCCAGCGGCAGTTGCTGGTAGTCGTCGTTGAAGACCTCGAAGCTGTAGTCGCCACGGTAGCCCAGGCGGTCCAGGCGCAGCACCAGGTCGGCCAGGCGCTCGCTGTGCACGCCCTCGCCCGGAAACACGCGGAAGGTGCGCGCCGTGGCCATGCGCTCTTCGAAGGTGGGCGCGTCATGCCACATGAAGTCGGACAGCTGCACCAGGAAGATCTTGTCGCGGTCGATCAGCTCCAGCGCATCCAGCGGCGTCTTGGCGGCCAGGATGTGGAAGGAGTCCAGGCCGATGCCCAGGTTGGACATGTCGGCGCGGCAGACCACGTCCCAGCTGGTGGTGAATTCGTTGACGTTGCGGCCCCAGGACAGGCCCTCGTAGGCGATCTTCACGCCCAGCGGAATGCCGAGCATGGCCAGCTTGCGCAGGTCGCGCGCAATCACGTCGAGATCGCCCGTGGCATGGCGCGAGGTGGACGAGCAGGCCAGCAGCACGGGGCTGCCGATCTCGGCGCACATCTCCAGCATGGATTTGGCGATGTCCACCTTGTAGTGGTGCAGATGGTCGGACAGGCCCTCGAAGTCGCGCAGCACCTGAAAGCCCGTGGGCCGCAGGCCGCTGGCGCGCACCGCCGCCGCAGCCGCCTTGACGCCGCCCGGGTGGCCGGCCAG
>DATKFT010000480.1:0-3986 GCA_035544335.1 Pseudorhodoferax sp. | reverse complement strand
CGCGGGTGCACTGGGATGGCCTGCTCCGCGGCCTTTCGAACTGCAGCTTGCCATCACCGCCGTACCTTGAACATTGCCATGACACACGACAGCATCGCCCACATCCGCCTCTCGTCCTGCTACCTGCCGCTGGCCAACCCGATCAGCGACGCCAAGGTGCTGACGGGCCGGCAAAAGCCCATGACCGAGATCGCGATGCTGTTCGCGGAAATCACGACCCAGGACGGGCACCAGGGCCTGGGCTTTTCCTATGCCAAGCGCGCGGGCGGACCCGGCCAGTTCGCGCACGCCAGGGAGGTCGCGCCCGCGCTGATCGGCGAAGACCCCAGCGACATCGCCAGGCTCTGGACCAAGCTGTGCTGGGCCGGCGCCTCCGTGGGCCGCAGCGGCCTCGGCGTGCAGGCCTACGGCGCCTTCGACGTGGCGCTGTACGACCTCAAGGCGCGCCGCGCGGGCCTGTCGCTGTCCAAGCTGCTGGGTTCGCAGCGCGACTCGGTGCGCTGCTACAACACCTCGGGCGGCTTCCTGCACACGCCGATCGACCAGCTCAAGGTCAACGCCGCGGCCTCCATCGCGCGCGGCATCGGCGGCATCAAGCTCAAGGTCGGCCAGCCCGACGGCAGGATCGACATCGCACGTGTGCAAGCCGTGCGCGAGCACCTGGGCGACGAGGTGCCGCTCATGGTGGACGCCAACCAGCAATGGGACCGGCCCACGGCCCAGCGCATGTGCCGCATCTTCGAGCAGTACAACCTGGTCTGGATCGAAGAGCCGCTGGACGCCTACGACTTTGAGGGCCACGCCGCGCTGGCCGCCACCTTCGACACGCCGATCGCCACGGGCGAGATGCTGACCAGCCTGTCGGAGCACTACGACCTGATCCGCCACCGCGCGGCCGACTACCTGATGCCCGACGGCCCGCGCGTGGGCGGCATCACGCCCTTCCTCAAGATCGCGGCGCTGGCCGAGCACGCCGGCCTGAGCCTGGGCCCGCATTTCGCGATGGAACTGCATGTGCACCTGGGCGCGGTCTACGCCACCGAACCCTGGGTCGAGCACTTCGACTGGCTGGAGCCGCTGTTCAACGAGCGCCTGGAGATCCGGGACGGCCGCATGCTGGTGCCCACGCGGCCCGGCCTGGGCCTGTCGCTGTCGGAACAGGCGCGCGCCTGGACCCGTGAATCGGCGCAGATCGGCCAGCGCCCCTGAGCTCCGCGAACGACCGAGAGACCACGATGCCTACCCAAGCCCCGCTCTACATCACCATGCACGCGGCCGACAACGTGGCCATCGTGGCCAACGACGGCGGCCTGCCGGCCGGCACGGTGTTCCCCGATGGCCTGACCCTGGTCGACAAGGTGCCGCAGGCGCACAAGGTGGCGCTCGAGGACATCCCCGAAGGCGGGGCCGTGCGCCGCTACAACGTGACCATCGGCTACGCCAACAAGCCGCTGCCGCGCGGCAGCTGGGTGCACGAGCGCCTGCTGACCATGCCCGAGGCGCGCGAACTGGTCGGCCTGCCGATCGCCACCGTCAAGCCCGAGCCGCAGCCGCCCTTGGAGGGCTACACCTTCGAGGGCTACCGCAACCTGGACGGCTCGGTCGGCACGCGCAACATCCTGGCCATCACGCAGACCGTGCAGTGCGTGGCCGGCGTGACCGACTTCGCCGTGCAGCGCATCAAGGCCGAGCTGCTGCCCAGGTACCCGCACGTGGACGACGTGGTGGCGCTGGAGCACAGCTACGGCTGCGGCGTGGCCATCGACGCACCCGACGCGATCATTCCGATCCGCACGCTGCGCAACATCAGCCTGAACCCGAACTTCGGCGGCGAGGTCATGGTCGTGAGCCTGGGCTGCGAGAAGCTGCAGCCCGAGCGCCTGCTGCCGCCCGGCAGCATTCCGATCCTTGCCCCCAAGACGCCTGCGGCGTCGGCCCCCCAGAGGGGCGCTGCCGGCTTGGGGCGGCCCGGCGCCGGCGTGGACGAGCGCAACGTGGCCGATGTCGGCGACACCGCAGAGGCCAAGCTCGACGTGGTCTGCCTGCAGGACGAGGCCCATGTGGGTTTCATGTCCATGATCGACTCGGTGATGCGCCAGGCCGAGGAACACCTGGAGCGCCTGAACGCGCGCCGGCGCGAGACCGTGCCGGCCAGCGAACTCGTGGTCGGCGTGCAATGCGGCGGCAGCGACGCCTTCAGCGGCGTGACGGCCAACCCGGCCGTGGGCTATTGCACCGACCTGCTGGTGCGGGCCGGCGCGACCGTGATGTTCAGCGAGGTGACCGAGGTGCGCGACGGCATCGACCAGCTGACCGCGCGCGCGAGCACGCCCGAGGTGGCCGAAGCCATGGTCCGCGAGATGGCCTGGTACGACGCCTACCTGGACAAGGGCCGCGTGGACCGCAGCGCCAACACCACGCCCGGCAACAAGAAGGGCGGGTTGTCCAACATCGTCGAAAAGGCCATGGGCTCCATCGTCAAGAGCGGCTCTTCGCCGATCTCGGGCGTGATCGCGCCGGGTGAGAAGCTCCATCAGAAAGGCCTCATCTATGCCGCGACGCCGGCCAGCGACTTCATCTGCGGCACGCTGCAGCTGGCGGCCGGCATGAACCTGCACGTGTTCACGACCGGGCGCGGCACGCCCTACGGCCTGGCCGAGGTGCCCGTGATCAAGGTCGCCACACGCGACGACCTGGCCCGCCGCTGGCACGACCTCATGGACATCAACGCCGGCACCATCGCCACGGGCGAGAAGACGATTGCCGACGTGGGCTGGGAGATGTTCGAGCTCATGCTGGACGTGGCCAGCGGCCGCAAGAAGACCTGGGCCGAGCAGTGGAAGCTGCACAACGCCCTGGTGCTGTTCAACCCCGCGCCGGTGACATGAGACCGGCCTTTCGCACACACTGCACGGCCATGCGTTCCGGGTCCGGGGCTTCGCCCCGGCAGCCCCTTTTCCACTGTCGTCCCACCATTGCAAGGAGAGCAACATGAAGATCGGATTCATCGGCCTCGGAATCATGGGCGCGCCCATGGCGCTGCACCTCGTCAACGCCGGCCACGCGCTCAGCTACGTCAAGCGCAGCAAGACCCAGGCCGACATCGCGGCCTCGGCCGCCAAGGGCTTCGCCACGGCCAAGGAGGTCGCGCAAGAGGCCGACGTCGTGATCCTGATGCTGCCCGACACGCCCGACGTGCAGGCCGTGCTGTTCGGCGAGAACGGCGTGGCCGAGGGCCTGTCCCAGGGCAAGACCGTCATCGACATGAGCTCGATCTCGCCGATCGAGACCAAGGCCTTCGCCGCCAAGATCGAGGCCCTGGGCTGCGACTACCTGGACGCACCGGTCTCCGGCGGCGAGGTCGGCGCCAAGGCCGCCAGCCTGACCATCATGGTCGGCGGCAGCGAGGCGGCCTTCGCCAAGGCCCTGCCGCTGTTCGAGAAGATGGGCAAGAACATCACGCACGTGGGTGCCGCGGGTGCCGGGCAGACCACCAAGGTGGCCAACCAGATCATCGTGGCGCTCAACATCGCGGCCGTGGGCGAGGCCCTGCTGTTCGCGAGCAAGGCCGGCGCCGACCCGGCCAAGGTGCGCCAGGCGCTGATGGGCGGTTTCGCGTCCAGCCGCATCCTGGAGGTGCACGGCGAACGCATGATCAAGCGCACCTTCAACCCGGGCTTTCGCATCGGCCTGCACCAGAAGGACCTGGGCCTGGCGCTGGCCGGCGCCAAGTCCATGGGCGTGGCGCTGCCGCAGACGGCCGGCGCGGCCCAGCTCATGCAGGCCTGTGCGGCCCAGGGCTGGGACCAGCTGGACCACTCGGCCCTGGTCAAGGCGCTGGAGCTGATGGCCCACCACCCCGTGGCACCGGACTGAGCCCGGCCACCGCTTCGCCACGACAAGAAGGAAACACCATGCGACCCAACCGCTTGCGCAGCCTGTGGAAAACCGGCGGCGCCGCCGTCAACGGCTGGCTGGCCATTCCG
>DATKFT010000479.1:0-3319 GCA_035544335.1 Pseudorhodoferax sp. | reverse complement strand
CAAGAACCACCAGGTCCTGCGCGTCGTTCCACTCGAGAACGAAGCCGTCAACGAATGCTGGATCGCCGACCGTGACCGCTTCTCGTACGAAGCGCTGAACAGCGACGAGCGCCTGACCCAGCCCATGCTCAAGCAGGGTGGTCAGTGGCAGACCGTGGACTGGCAGACCGCGCTGGAGTACGTGGCCAATGGCTTGAAGCAGATCAAGGCCGACCATGGTGCGTCCAGCATCGGCCTGTTGGCCAGCCCGCACAGCACGCTCGAAGAACTGAGCCTGGCCGGTGCGTTCGTGCGCGGCCTGGGCAGCGACAACATCGACCACCGCCTGCGCCACGCCGAGTTCGCGCCCGCGCAGGGCGTGCGCTGGCTGGGCTTGCCGGTCGCCGCGCTGTCCACGCTGCAACGCGTGCTGGTCGTGGGCTCCAACCTGCGCAAGGACCATCCGCTGTTCGCGCAGCGCATCCGCCAGGCCGCGCGCAAGGGCGCCAAGGTGCATGCGATCGCCTCGTGCAGCCAGCTGGCCGACGCCGACGCCTGGGCCATGGCCCTGGGTGCGACGCTCAAGGCCGAAGCCGGCGACTGGCTGCAGGCACTGGCCGATGTGGCCACTGCCGTGGGTGCCGAGAAGGGCATTGCCGCGCCGGCCGCTGGCCAGGCGCACGAGGCCGCCCAGGCCGTCGCCAAGTCGCTGCTGTCGGGCGAACGCAAGGCCGTGCTGTTGGGCAATGCCGCTGCGCACCACGCCCAGGCGAGCAGCCTGCTGGCGCTGGCGCAGTGGATCGCCGAACAGACCGGCGCGAGCTTCGGCTACCTGACCGAAGCTGCCAACACCGTGGGCGCGCAGTTCGCCGGCGTCCAGCCGCAGGCCGGTGGCCGCAACGCGGCCCAGATGCTGGCTGGCGGCCTCCAGGCCGTGCTGTTGCTCAACAACGAGCCCGAGTTCGACTCCGCCGCAGGCAGTGCCGCGGCCGCAGCGCTCGACGCGGCCCAGATGGTCGTCACGCTGAGCCCGTTCAAGGCCAACATGGCGTTCTCCGACGTGCTGCTGCCGATCGCCCCGTTCACCGAGACCTCGGGCAGCTTCGCCAACGCCGAGGGCCGGGTGCAGAGCTTCCATGCCGTGGTGCGTCCGCTGGGCGAGACGCGTCCGGCCTGGAAGGTGATCCGCGTGCTCGGCAACATGCTGGGCCTGCCCGGCTTTGCGCAGGAGTCCTCGCAGGAGGTGCTGGCTGCACTGGGCCTGGAGCAGGCCGAAGGCGGCACGCGCATTCCGTCCGCACGCCTGTCGAACGCGACCAGCGCCGCCGTGGCGGCCGCGGTCCCGGCCGCCGCGCCTGTGGTCGCCAGCATTTACCAGTTGGACAGCCTGGTGCGCCGGGCCACGTCCTTGCAGTTGACCGCGGATGCGCGGCAAGCCCAGGGAGCAAGCGCAGCATGATCGACAGCATCTACGGTTTCGGCCAAGGCCTGGTCGGCGCCAGCTGGTGGACCGGTGGCGCCTGGCCCGTGATCTGGGGTCTCATCAAGATCATCTGCGTGCTCGCACCGCTGATGGGCGCGGTGGCCTACCTCACGCTCTGGGAGCGCAAGCTGCTGGGCTGGATCCAGGTCCGCCACGGTCCCAACCGCGTGGGCCCCATGGGCCTGCTGCAGCCGATCGCCGACGCGCTCAAGCTGCTGACCAAGGAACTGATCAACCCCTCGGCTGCGAGCTCGGGGCTGTTCCGTCTGGGTCCCATCATGGCCATCATGCCGGCGCTGGCCGCGTGGGTGGCGATTCCCTTCGGTCCCGAGACCGTGATCGCCAACGTCAACGCCGGTCTGCTGCTGATCATGGCCATCACCTCGATCGAGGTGTATGGCGTGATCATCGCGGGCTGGGCTTCGAACTCCAAGTACGCCTTCCTGGGTGCGCTGCGCGCATCGGCCCAGATGGTGAGCTACGAGATCGCCATGGGCTTTTGCCTGGTCATCGTGATCATGGTGTCGGGCAGCCTGCACCTGGGCGAGATCGTGGCCGCGCAGGCCAAGGGCATGGGCGCCAACGCCGGGCTCTCGTTCCTGTCCTGGAACTGGCTGCCGCTGCTGCCGATCTTCATCGTCTACCTGATCTCGGGCGTGGCCGAAACCAACCGCCACCCGTTCGACGTGGTGGAAGGCGAGGCCGAGATCGTGGCCGGTCACATGGTCGAGTACTCGGGCATGGGCTTCGCCATCTTCTTCCTGGCCGAGTACGCCAGCATGTGGCTGGTCTCCATCCTCGCGGTGCTGATGTTCCTGGGCGGCTGGCTGCCTCCGTTCGCCTTCCTGGACTTCATTCCGGGTTGGATCTGGCTGGGCCTGAAGACCTTCTTCGTGGTCTCGCTGTTCATCTGGATCCGCGGCACCTTCCCGCGCTTCCGCTACGACCAGATCATGCGTCTGGGTTGGAAGATCTTCATTCCGGTCACGCTTGTGTGGCTGCTGCTGGTCGGCGGCTGGATGCAGACGTCCTGGAACATCTGGAATTGAGCGGAGGACCCCGATGACAACCGCTACCGCCTCTGGTTTCTCCGTCAAGGATTTCCTCAAGAGCTTCATGCTCGCCGAGCTCGTCAAGGGCATGGTGCTGACCGGCCGCTACGCGTTCAAGCGCAAGGTGACGGTGCAGTTCCCCGAGGAGAAGACGCCGCTGTCGCCGCGTTTCCGTGGCCTGCATGCGCTGCGCCGCTACGACAACGGCGAAGAGCGCTGCATCGCCTGCAAGCTGTGCGAGGCCGTGTGCCCCGCCATGGCCATCACCATCGAATCGGATGTGCGCAGCGACGGCTCGCGCCGCACCACGCGCTACGACATCGACCTGACCAAGTGCATCTTCTGCGGTTTCTGCGAAGAGAGCTGCCCGGTCGACTCCATCGTCGAGACCCACATCCTCGAATACCACGGCGAAAAGCGCGGCGACCTGTACTTCACCAAGGACATGCTGCTGGCCGTGGGCGACCGCTACGAAAAAGAAATCGCGGCAGCCAAGGCGGCCGACGCCCCGTACCGTTAACGGCCAGGCGCCCCCGAAGAAAAAAATGGACGTCAAGACAGGCTTCTTCTATCTGTTTTCACTCGTGCTGCTGTTCGCGGCATTCCGGGTGATCACTGCGCGCAATCCGGTACATGCCGTGCTGTACCTGATCCTCGCGTTCTCGCAGGCTTCTGCGATCTGGCTGCTGCTGCAGGCCGAGTTCCTGGCCATCGTGCTGGTGCTCGTCTACCTGGGCGCGGTGCTCGTGTTGTTCCTGTTCGTCGTCATGATGCTGGACGTGGACGTCGAGGGCTTGCGCCAGGG
>DATKFT010000478.1:0-4586 GCA_035544335.1 Pseudorhodoferax sp. | reverse complement strand
GTCGATGCGGAGCGCCGCGGCCGCATCGGGCGGGCTGCGCTGGCCGCCTCGGTCGAGGGCTTGTTTCTGCGCGGCGCGAGCGCCTGAAGCACAGCGCTACGGCAGCCTGCGGCCGTGTGCGACGGCTGCGCCCGCAGCGCCGCCGCGGGAGCCTTATTGGTCGGCCCGGAAACCCGTCTGCTGCACGATGGGCTTCCAGTAGTCGCGCTGCATGCGGACCATCTGCGCGGCCTCCTTGCCTGGCAGGCCGGTCATGACCACGCCCATGCCGGCCATGCGCGCCTGGATGTCGGTTTCCCTGGCGGCCGCGATCAGCGCGGCCTCCAGGCTGGCGACCTTGGCTGGCGGCGTGCCGGACGGCACGAACGCCACATACCAGGCCGAGGCGTTGTCGAAGTTGGAGATGCCTTGTTCCTTGAAGGTCGGCACGTCGGGCAGCAGCGGCGAGCGCTGGGTGCCCGTGACGCCGACGAAGCGCGTCTTGCCGTTGCGCGTCATCTCGAACGCCGTCGCCGCGGCATCCATGCCCAGCGGCAGGTTGCCGCCCAGCACATCCGTGATGACAGCCGCACCTCCACGGTACGGAACGGGCATGTAGTTCTGCCCGATGGCCTGGTTCATGCCGGCCAGGCCGAAGTGCACGGTGCCGCCCAGGGCCACCACGCCGATGCCCTGCGCCGCAGGCCTGTTCTTCGCCCAGTCCAGGTACGCGGCGAAGTTCTGGAAGGGACTGTCCGCGCGCGTGAAGGCGGCCAGCGGCACGTCGGCCAGGTGGGCGACCGCCGTGAAATCGGTCTCGGGGTGGTAGGGCAGCTGCCGGTAGGTCCAGGGGTACAGGATGAAGGGCGGTGCCGACGAGATCAGGATGGTCTTGCCGTCCTTGGGCGCGCGCTTCACGAATTCGCTGGCCAGGATGCCCCCGGCGCCGGTGCGGTTCTCCACGACGACGGGCTCGTTCAGGGACACGCGCAGCTTGTCGGCCAGGGCCCGCGCCATGATGTCGTTGGCGCCGCCCGCCGCAAACGCGATGACCAGCCGGGTCGGGCTGCCGCCGGGCTGCGCGGGCGCGAGGCCCGGCCATGCGGCCGCCAGGCAGGCGAGGAGGGCGGCGGTGCGTCTGCGTGTGGTGTGCGCGATGGTCATGTCGTGTGCTGTCGTTGGGCGGTTCAGGGGGTGGTGGCATGGATCGCGTGGATGGCGTGCTCCAGGCCGACGTCGGCGTCCAGCGGGAAGATCGGGCGGCGCAGGTTCTTGAACGTGAACTGCCCGTAGTCGGAGCTGCACACGCCCGGGCCTGCGACCCAGACCAGGTGCGCGGCGATCGGCTCGAATGCCGCGCGAAAGTGCTGGCGGGACTTCAGCAGGATGAACTGCATGCGCGCGGGGTCGATGCCCAGGTGCGTGTAGATGCCGAGGTCGAAGGGCTCCTGCGGCTTCTCGCAGACCACGACCAGGTTGCTGCCCACGGCGAGCACCGCGCTGCGGCCCAGCGACATGCGCACGCCCGTGAACATGGGGCCGGTGACGACGTAGTGGCCGTCGCTGATGCACTGCACGCGCCCCGTGAGCCGCAAGGGACAGCCCAGGGCGCCGATGGCGGGCACATCCGTGCGCCCGCCCACGTCCAGCGTGAGCGTGCTGCCAACGCCTGACGCGATGATCTGCGCCACGGCCACCGGGTCGCAGAACGGACCGGCGACCATGTTCTGCAGGCCCTGGCGCAAAGCCTCGGCGAGCACCTGCATCTGGTCGGTGGTGCCGCCCGAGGCGCAGTTGTCGCCATGGTCGACGAGCACCACGGGATGCTGGCCCAGCGCCTTGGCGTGGGCGATGGAGGCCTCCATGGGTTCGAGCTCGGCGATGAAGGCGTGGCGGCTGGCCCAGGCCATGGCGGACAGCTCGTCGAGCAGCTGCCGGGCAGAGGACTGCCTGGCCGCATCGGCCACGAGAAGCACGGTCATGCCCACATGCGCGATGTCCGCGAGCGCAAAGCCGCCGAACAGCGAGGCGTTGAGCACCTCGCCGTCGCGCTCGGCCGCGATCACGCGCGCCATGAGGGACCGCATGGGCTCCTCGCGCGTGGACTGGCGCCGCGTGTGGGCCATCATCGGCAGCGTGCAACGCAGCAGCACGGGGGCCACCTCGCCGCGCAGGGCGGCCATCAGCGTCTTGGCGGCGCGTGCGCCGGTCTCGTAGATGTCGGTGTGCGGATAGGTGCGGTAGCCCGTGATGACCGTCGCGTGCTCGACCATGGCCGCGCTGAAGTTCGCGTGCAGGTCCAGCGCCACGGCGATCGGAACCTGCGGCGCCAGGGCGCGGATGCGGCGCAGCAGCTCGCCCTCCGCGTCGTCGTGCTCCTCGGTCACCATCGCGCCGTGCAGGTCCAGCAGCACCGCATCGCAGCCCTGGGCCACGGCATCGAGGATCTGGCCGCACATGTATTCGAAGGCCTGCGTCGTGACGATGCCGCTGGGCACCGCGTTGGCCATGATGGGCATCACGAAGTCGTCGCCCTGCTGGCGGGCCAGGTCGATGAAGGCCGCTGCCGCGTTGTTCGTTCCGCTGCAGGCCTGGATGGCCTTCTCGCCCAGCAGCGGCGCATCGGTGTCCGATCCGCGGCTGAACGCGGTCAGATGGGTTTTGGCGGGCGCGAAGGTGTTGGTCTCGTGCCGCATCAAGGCGATCACACATCGCATCAAGCGTCTCCTGAAATCTGGTGCTGGCGGCACTATAGGAACGCGCTGGCATTGAGAAAAGTGAAATACTCTGCTCTTGAATCAACCAGATGGTTAACACCCTGACGCACCGCCTCCATGTCTTCTCCCGCGCAGCCGCTGCACCCGATTCTTTCGCGCCTGAAGATGCGCCACCTGCGCGTGCTGCAGGCCATCGGCGAGCGGGCCTCTTCGGCGAGCGTGGCGCTGGCCATGCACGTGAGCCCCGCGGCCATCTCCAAGACGCTGGCGGAGGCCGAGGGCATCCTGGGCGCCGCGGTGTTCGAGCGCGGGCCCCAGGGCATGCAGGCCACGCATTTCGGCGCCGTGGTGCTGGAGTCGGTGAAGCTGGTGTTGGGCCAGGCGCAGCGCATGGCCGAGCTGGTCGAAGCGGCCAGGACCGGGCAGGCGGGCAAGATCAGCCTCGCGTTCAGGGCGTCCTCGGCGCACGCTTCCATTGCCCACGCCATGCAGGCCTTGCGGCGCCAGCGGCCGCAGCTGGAATTCTGCGTCGTCGAGGGTGCGCTCGGCACGCTGATCGAACAACTCGTCGCGGGCGAGCTCGACCTGCTGTTCTCCTACGAAGATGCCAAGCTCTGGCGCGCGGGCCTCAGCCAGGAGCAGATCGTGCCGAGCCAGCCCATTGTGGTCGTGGCCAGCTGCACGCATCCGCTGCTCCAGCGCGCGCGCATCAGCAAACAGGTGCTCGCGGCGCAGGACTGGTGCGTTCCGGCCGCGGGCACGCGCATGGAGCACCACACGGTGGCCGCGTTCAAGGCCGCGGGCATCGCGGCGCCGACCCGCTTCGTGCGCGTGAGCGACACGGCCGTCACCACGGCCCTGCTGCGCAGCGCGGACATGCTGGCGCTGCTGCCGCAGCGGCTGGCCCGCCGCATGGAGGCCGACGGCCTGCTGCGCGTGCTCGACTTCCCGCTGGCGGCGGCCATCGATCCGCTCATGGTGGTCTGGAATGCCGCGCTGGCGCCCAAGCAGGCCTGCGTGGACTTCAGGGCCTTGCTGCGGGCTGCGCCGGCGGACGAACCCACCTACGGCGGCGGCGATTCCGCTTGAGGTGGCCGCGCGGGTGCCCGGGCTGCCGTTCTGGGGTTCGACCGGAGAACGCGCAGCCCTGGGTGCAGCGGCGGCGGCGAAGACATATACTGTTTAAATCAACAGTCAATGCCGCCATGCCTTCCACGACCTCCATTCCGCTTGCCGCGATCAAGGGGCGGGGCGCGGCCACGCGCATCGCCCACCGTTTTGCCGCCGAGCAGCGCGATGCCTGCGACGACGGCTGGGGCGGCCTGCAGGAGCAGGGCGCCGCGGCCGGGGGGCCTGTGCCCACGCAGGTGATCTGGGAGGAGGCCAAGAGCGCCATCGTGCGCCAGCAGTCGCCCGACATCTACTTCGAGCAGTCCATCAACCCCTACCGCGGCTGCGAGCACGGCTGCATCTACTGCTTCGCGCGGCCCACGCACAGCTACCTGAACCTGTCGCCGGGCCTGGACTTCGAGACCAAGATCATTGCCAAGCGCAACATCGCGCAGCTGCTGCGGGCCGAGCTGGCGCGCCCGCGCTATGTGCCGCAAGGCCTCGTGATCGGCGTGGCGACCGACTGCTACCAGCCCGTGGAGCGCGAGCTGCGGCTCACGCGCGGCGTGATCGAGGTGCTGCACGAGGCGCAGCACGCTTTCTCGCTGATCACCAAGTCCGCCGGCGTGGAACGCGACCTGGACCTGCTGGCCCCCATGGCCGCGCAGCAGCTGGCCGCCGTCTACGTGACCATCACCACGCTGGACAACGGCATCGCGCGCACGCTGGAGCCGCGCGCGGCCTCGCCGCAGCGCCGGCTGCGCACGATCCGCACGCTGG
>DATKFT010000477.1:0-9276 GCA_035544335.1 Pseudorhodoferax sp. | reverse complement strand
GATTCCAAAACTCTATGAATTCGCCGCCTTGATCCAATCAAGGTAGCAACAAGTTATGCCTGATGACCATAGCGAGGTGGTCCCACTCCTTCCCATCCCGAACAGGACAGTGAAACGCCTCCGCGCCGATGATAGTGCGGGCTCCCGTGTGAAAGTAGGTCATCGTCAGGCTCTTACAGCCAAAAACGCCCAACCAATCGGTTGGGCGTTTTTATTTGTGCCGCCAGATCTCACTGCTTGTTTTGTTCAACGCCCGACCCTTGCTTGGGGCGCGCGGCATTCGACGCGGCTTGCGTGCAATGCCAGAGGGGCTGCGCTGTGAGCATCCCCGGATCAGCTTTCCTGGATCGTCCGCGTTCCCTGGCATTCGCGCGGCGATCCTGAGCAGCGCCAGAAGAACCGGCCGGCCTGGCCGCCGCGCCGGGCGACGCGCAGCAACATGGGTCTGGCGCAGCGGGGGCACGCTGGGGCGGGGACATCTTCGGCGGATGCTGCGGGCGCGGCGGATGGGACGGCGGCCGCCGGCTGCGCAAGCACCTGCACCGGGCGCAAGCCCGTCTCCACGCCCTGCGCTACAGCGCGGCAGGGTGAGGGCGCCGAGACGGGTGTGGCATCGGGGATCTGCGCCTGCAGCAAGACCTGTGCGCTTTTGATGCGCGCGAGCTCTTGGAGCAGCAGGCGCTGCTGGCGTCGGCGCAGGGCCGACAGCAGAGCGGCCAGCAGGCACAGCGAGGGAAGGATGTATTGGCCGGCAGAGGCGAGGCCTTGCCACACGACGTCCGTGAACGGGGCCGCACTGTGCTGGGCAGCCGGCAGTGGCAGAGGCTGGGTGGCGAGCCCGTGCAGGAAGCGGTAGGACAGCAGGGCCAGCATGACGCCGGCCCACCAGGGCAACAGGGCCGCGAGGTCCATGAGGTCCTCCGCCAAGTTCGATCGACGCCGTCTCCCCATCGCATGCCTCCAAGCTGCGGGCCGTCCGCTGTCGCGACGCTGGCAGGCATCTTAGGAGGGATGGTGGCGCGCGTCTGTAACTGCGGTGGCGCGCCGTCGTCGGATCTGATGAGGGACGGCGCCGGGAAGGTCGCCGTACGCCGGAGATCGGCCGCCCGCAGGCCGATGCTCCAGCGCAAGGGTTCAGAGCGCTGCGGCTTGCCGCGCCTGCGCGATCCAGCTGTCGAACGTTTGCTGGTGCGCCTTGATCCAGGCGTCGGCGTGGCGCTCGATGTCCTGCTGGCGGTTCTCGCCGTCGTGCATCAGGCGGTTCTGCCGGCTGATGTCGCCGACCGGCAGCGACATGACTTCGAACAGCTTGGCCGCGGCGGGGTGCTTCTCGACGAAGGTCTTGTTCGCCACGATGTACTGGTTGTTCAGCGGAAAGCCGTAGTTCTTGCCGTTGGCCTGCTTGGTGTCGGTGCCGGCCTGCACGCCTGGCATGGCCGAGAACGGCACCTCGAGCCAGACCACGTCACGGCCCGCGCGCAGCACGTTGCTGAGCCAGTAGGGCGTCCAGGCGTAGAACAGGACGGGCTTGCCCTGCTTGTAGCGCGCCACGGTGTCGGCGATCAGCGCGGGGTAGTTGCCCTGCGTGTAGGTCACGGTGTTGCGCAGCTTGAAGGCGTCGATCTGGTGGTGGACGACGGCCTCGCCGCCCCAGCCCGCGCTGGGGCCGACCAGGTTGGCCTTGCCGTCGCCCTTGGTGTCGAACAGGGCGGCCAGCTGGGGATCGGCGAGCTGGCTCAGGTGCGTGATCTTGTACTGGTCGGCCGTCTTCTTGTCGATCATGTAGCCCTGCGTGGCGCCCGCGGAGTACACCCCTTTGCGCGACAGCTTGGTGTCGCCGCCGGCGCTCTTGTAGAACTCCGCGTGGTGGGGGTTCCAGTGGTTGGCCATGAAGGTGGCGTCGCCGTTAGCCACGGCCAGGTGCGCCATGGGGTACTCGACTTCCTTGATCGGCTGCACGTCATAGCCCAGCTGCGTGAGTGCGCGCGTCACGAGCAGGGTCTGGAAGGTCTCTTCGGCGAGTGCGCTTTGCAGCGGCAGGATCCTGACGCCCTTGCCGGGCAGCGGTTCGGCGGCATGGGCCGACAGGCCGAGGCAGCACAGGGCGCCGGCGATCAAGGTGCGTGCGAAATGGCGGGTGTTCATCATCGTTTTCTTTCTTGGCGCAGAGAGAAGGAAAGGGGCGGCAGCACGAGGTGCCGCCCACGCGGTGACCGGCTGGGCAGCCGGTGGTGGGCGGCGCGCTGGCCCGGTCGGTCCGGTACCAGGGGCCGCGACACTGGCTTCGCGCTAGTTGCGCGCGGCCTGGCGTGCCTGCGCGATCCAGCCGTCGAAGGTCTTCTGGTGTGCCTTGATCCAGGCGTCGGTGTGGCGTTCCACGTCCTGCGGCTTGTTCTGGCCGTCGCGCATGCGCAGGTTCTGTGCGTTGATGTCGGCCACCGAGAGCTGCATGAGCTCGAACAGCTTGGCCGCGGCCGGGTTCTTCTCGACGAAGGCACGGTTGGCCACGATGCGCTGGGTGTTCATGACGAAGCCGTAGTTCTGGCCGTTGGGCAGCTTGGTGTCCAGCTGGCTCTGCTCGCCAGGCAGCGAGGAGAACGGGACCTGCAGCCAGACCACCTCGTGGCCCGGACGCAGCACGCCACTGACCCAGTAGGGCGTCCAGGTGTAGTACAGCACCGGGTGTCCGGCCTTGAAGCGCGCGATGGTGTCGGCCATCAGCGCCGCGTAGCTGCCCTGCACGTGGCTCACGTGGGCGCGCAGCTTGTAGGCGTCCAGGTGGTGTTCGATCACGCCTTCGCAGCCCCAGCCCGGATTGCAGCCCGTCATGTCGGCCTTGCCGTCGCCGTTGGTGTCGAACAGCTTGGCGATGGCGGGATCCTGCAGTTGGTCGATGCGCGTGATCTTGTGGGCGTCGGCCGTCTTCTTGTCGATGAGGTAGCCCTGCGCGGCGCCGGGCGAGTAGGCGCCCGTGCGCGACAGCTTGGCATCGCCGCCCGCATTCTTGTAGAAGTCGGCGTGCAACGGATCCCAATGGTCGGCCATGAAGGTCGCGTCGCCATTGGCGATCGCGACATGCGCGGTCGGGTATTCCACTTCCTTGATCGGCTTGACGTCGTAGCCCAGCTGGGCCAGTGCGCGCGAGACCAGCAGGGTCTGGAAGGTTTCCTCGGCAATCGAGCTTTGCAGCGGTTGCACGCTGACACCCTTGCCTGGCAAATCCTGGGCCGTGGCGCCGGCGGCTGCGGTGGCGATCACGGCAGTGGCGAGCAGGGTGCGCAAGGTCGACGGAAAGATCATGCGGTAAGTCCTTTCTGGGGGGATCAGTGGATGCGGGAGGCCAGCGCCAGCTCGCCGCTCTGCGGCTCCGTGCCTGCTGCAGCAGCGGGCACGGCTGCGGGCGCGGCCTTGGGGGTGGCGGGGCGCAGCGCGCGCAGCACCAGGCCGACGGGCCCGGTCTGCCACCAGTGGCGTGCGCCGCGGCGCGGCTGGCCCATGGCCTGCGTGATGCGGTCCAGCGTGATGGCCAGCAGCACGATGCCCAGGCCGCCCACGGTGGCCAGGCCCATGTCCAGGCGGCCGATGCCGCGCAGCACCATCTGGCCCAGGCCGCCCACGGCGATCATGGAGGCGATCACCACCATGGACAGCGACAGCATGAGCGCCTGGTTGATGCCCGCCATGATGGAGGGCATGGCCAGCGGCAGCTGCACCTTGGTCAGCAACTGCCAGGGCGAGGCGCCGTAGGAGCGGGCCGCTTCGATGAGGTCGGGCCGCACCTGGCGGATGCCCAGCGTGGTCAGCCGCACCAGCGGGGGCAGCGCGAACACGATGGTCACGATCACGCCCGGCACGTTGCCGATGCCGAACAGCATGACCACGGGCACCAGGTAGACGAAGGCCGGCGTGGTCTGCATGGCGTCCAGCAGCGGGCGCATGAAGCGGTTCGCGCGGTCCGAGGCCGCCAGCATGATGCCCAGCGGCAGCCCGATCACGAGGCAGAAGACCAGCGATGTCAGCACCAGGGACAGCGTCACCATGGCTTCGGGCCAGATGCCCAGCATGGCGATCAGCAGCAGCGAGACGACGCCGCCGATCGCGATCGCGCGGCCCGCACACTGCCAGGCGATCAGCCCGAGCAGTGCGACCATGGCCAGCGTGGGCACGGACAGCAGCAGGGCTTCCATGCTGCCCAGCGTGGTGTCGATCGGTGCGCGCACGGTCTGGAAGAAGGGGCGGAAATGCTCGACCGTCCAGGCCAGGCCCTGGTTGATCCAGGACTCGACCGGCAGCGAGCCGTCCCACAGTTGCGACACGTGCCAGCCCGCGGTGTCGGCGCCGGCGGCAGGCGCGTCCAGCCAGTCGCTGCCCGCGGCCGGGGTGTCGGTGCCGCCCCAGGCCGAGGCGGCGTCGGGCGCAGCTTCCGTGCTGTCCCAGGCCGAGCTGGCAGCGGGCGCGCTGTCGGGCGTGTCCCAGGGCGAGGCGAGGTCGGTGGTGGCGGGCTCGGCCGTCGTGGCGGGCGCTGCAGGGGCGGCGGCTGCGTCGGCGGGGGTGTCCCAGGGGGTGGAAATGTCCGTTTGTGCGATGGTGTTGGTGTTGGGCATGTCTACGTCTCGCTGGAAGCTCAGTCTGTGCCGCGGTCCATGAAGCGCAGCAGCGTGGTCTTGCTGATGGCGCCCACGTAGCGGCCCTGCTCATCGACCACGGGCAGGGGCCAGGGCGATTGCGCCACCTGGCCGAACAGTTCGTTGACGGGGTGCACGGCCGGCACGGTGCGCACCTCGGGCAGGAAGGCGTGCTGCAGGCCCAGCGAGCCCTCGTGGTCCTGCAGCGCACCGCGCAGCGAGTCGGCCGAGACCATGCCAAGGAAGCGCTGCTGCGGATCGACCACGTAGGCGAACTCGCGGTCCTGGTCCTCCAGCATCTTGAGCGCCTGCCGCGAGCCGCGGGCCGGATGCTCGGACACCACGACCTGGCTGCGCCGCGCGATGTCGCCGGCCTTGAAGACCTTGGCCGCGTCCACGCCGCGCACGAAGTTGCGCACGTAGTCGTCGGCCGGGTTGCGCAGGATCTCCTCGGGCGTGCCGACCTGCACGACCTGGCCGTCCTTCATGATCGCGATGCGGTCGCCGATGCGCATGGCCTCGTCCAGGTCGTGCGAGATGAACACGATGGTGCGGCGCTTGATCTGTTGCAGGCGCAGCAGCTCGCTCTGCATGTCGGTCCGGATGATGGGGTCCAGCGCCGAGAAGGCCTCGTCCATGAGCAGGATGGACGGGTCGGACGCCAGCGCGCGCGCCAGACCCACGCGCTGCTGCATGCCGCCCGACAGTTCGTCGGGGTAGCTGTCGCCCCAGCCGGCCAGGCCGACCTGGGCCAGGGCCTCGTCGGCCTGCGCGAGCCGGCTGCGCTTGTCCACGCCGGCCAGCTCCAGGCCGAAGGCCGTGTTGTCGCGCACGGTCATGTGCGGCATCAGCGCAAACGACTGGAACACCATGCTGATGTCCTTGCGCCGCAGTGCGCGCAGCCGCCGGTCGGAGTGCTCGTTGATGTTGTCGCCGTCGATCACGATGCGGCCCGCACTGGGTTCGATCAGGCGGTTCAGCAGCCGCACCAGCGTGGACTTGCCGGAGCCCGACAGCCCCATGATCACGAAGATCTCGCCGGCCTTGATGTCGAAGTGGGCGTCGAAAACCCCGATGGACTGGCCGGTCTCGCTCAGGATCTCCTGCTTGCTGCGGCCCTGTCGGACGAGCGAAAGTGCGGTGTCGGGGTCGTCTCCGAACACCTTGAACACGTGCTCGATCTGGATGTCTTTTGCCATTGCGGCGGGCCTCCTGTGGTTGGGGCTGGGCAATGGCCGCCTGAACTGGCTCCCAGGGACATGCCGTCTGCGCCGCTTGCCTGGACGGCAAGACAGCGGTGGACGGCCTGGCGTTCTCCCGGAAGGCGCAGGCGACCGCGATCCTTGGCCGCGCGGCAGGCACTGAAGACGACGAGACAACGACGCAACCAGAGCCCGTTGCGCACCGTGGGGACCTGCCAGCGGCCTGGTCAAGGGGGCTGGAAGGGGCGGTGCGACGCGGCGTCGGGTGGCTGGAGAACCAGCCGGTTGTCGGGCGAACCCGGCGGGGGATGCCTGGCGCCGCGACGGGATGCAGCGTGATCCGCGAGTAGCGCGCAGGCTGTCAACATGACTTGTTGACGTATTGAAAGACCTGCATTGTAACTTTTGGATCTAAGTCAGGTCAAGCTTTGGCATCCCCGGGGTCGGGAATCGGCTTGACAAGCGCGATCGGCGCAGCCGTTGCGCCGGTGCCTGTGGCCGGGCGCGCCGGAGTGGATTTCTGCCGAGAGGGGGCGTTGGACTGCTGTGCATGGCCTGCGCCGCCGCGCGCATCGCCGTGCTGCAAGCCGCCACAGCGTGCAACAGATGGCCGGCATGGCGCCGGCGGGCCGGCGGGCCGGGGGAGGAGGGGGAAGGAGGGGGAAGGAGGGAGAAATCGCCCGCGAGCCGTGGGCTGCGGGCGAGCGGACAAGGGGCGCTGGGGAGAGGACGGCGGGCGCGGGGCGCAGCGAGGTCCCGTGCCGCCCGGCCGCGTCAGTGCTTGGCGTGGCCGCTGGACATCAGCTTGTCGGTGTAGGCGATGGCCATGGCCGACAGCAGGAAGGCGATGTGGATCACGGTCTGCGCGATGAGCACCTTCTCGCTGTAGTTGTCGGCGTTGATGAAGGTCTTGAGCAGGTGGATGGAGCTGATGCCGATGATGGACATGGCCAGCTTGACCTTGAGCACCGAGGCGTTCACGTGCGAGAGCCATTCGGGCTGGTCGCGGTGGCCCTCCAGGTTCATGCGGCTCACGAAGGTCTCGTAGCCGCCCACGATGACCATGATCAAGAGGTTGGAGATCATGACCACGTCGATGAGCGCCAGCACCACGAGCATGATGACGGTCTCGTTGAGCGTGGTGATGGGCGCATCGGTCTTGTAGCCGATGCTGTTGATGAGTGCCTGCAGCGCCGTCTGGTTGCCGAATGCGGCCTCGACCAGGTGCAGCAGCTCGACCAGGAAATGCACCACGTAGACCGCCTGCGCGATGATCAGTCCCAGGTACAGCGGCAGCTGCAGCCAGCGGCTCGCGAAGATCAGGCTCGGCAGGGGGCGCATGGGCGAGCGTTTGGACGGAATCGGATCGGACATGGGAGGGGCGCGAAAACGGGGACGCGCGATTGTAGGGATTGCCCATGGCCGCAAAATGACGGCCACATGCCGGTTGTCAGCCTGCTGTAAAGGCGCGCTTCCACAGTCGTACCGGCTTCGTTGCATACCCATTACAGGAGACAGGATCCATGAGCGCCATCGAATCCGTGCTGGTCGAGAACCGCGTGTTCGACCCGCCAGCCGCCGCCGTGCAGGGCGCGCGCATCGCCGGCATGGCCGCCTACCAGGCACTGTGCGATGAGGCCGAGCGCGACCCCCAGGGTTTCTGGGCCCGGCTGGCGCGCGAGAACCTGGCCTGGACGAAGCCGTTCACGCGCGTGCTCGACGAATCCCAGGCACCGTTCTACCGCTGGTTCGACGACGGCCAGCTCAACGTCTCGGCCAACTGCCTGGACCGGCACATCGGAACGCCGGTCGAGAACAAGACCGCCATCGTGTTCGAGGCCGACGACGGTGCGGTCACGCGCGTGAGCTACAAGGAGCTGCTGGACCGCGTGGCGCAGTTCGCCAACGCGCTGCAGGCCCAGGGCATCGCCAAGGGCGACCGCGTGGTGGTCTACATGCCCATGGGCATCGAGGGCATCGTGGCCATGCAGGCCTGCGCGCGCATCGGCGCCACGCATTCCGTGGTGTTCGGCGGCTTCTCGGCCAAGGCGCTCAACGAGCGCATCATCGACGCCGGCGCCGTGGCCGTGGTCACGGCCAACTACCAGCTGCGCGGCGGCAAGGAGCTGCCGCTCAAGGCCATCGTCGACGACGCGATCGCGCTGGGCGGCTGCACCACGCTCAAGACCGTGCTGGTCTACGAACGCACGTCCACCGCCTGGAACAAGGTGGCCGGGCGCGACAAGAGCTTTGCCGAGGCGCTGGCCGGGCAGGGCACGCAATGCCCGCCCGTGCCGGTCGATGCCGAGCACCCGCTGTTCATCCTCTACACCTCGGGTTCCACGGGCAAGCCCAAGGGCGTGCAGCATGCCAGCGGCGGCTACCTGCTGTGGGCCAGGCTCACGATGGACTGGACCTTCGACCTGCGGCCGGACGACCTGTTCTGGTGCACGGCCGACATCGGCTGGATCACGGGGCACAGCTACGTGGCCTATGGCCCCCTGGCCGCGGGCGCCACGCAGCTCGTGTTCGAGGGCATCCCGACCTTCCCGCACGCGGGCCGCTTCTGGCAGATGATCGAGAAGCACAGGGTCTCGATCTTCTACACCGCACCCACGGCCATTCGCTCGCTGATCAAGGCCGCCGAGACCGACGCCCAGGTGCATCCGAGGAACTGGGACCTCAGCAGCCTGCGCATCCTGGGTTCGGTCGGCGAGCCGATCAACCCCGAGGCCTGGATGTGGTACCACCGGAACGTGGGCGGCGAGCGCTGTCCCATCGTCGACACCTTCTGGCAGACCGAGACCGGCGGCCACGTGATCACGCCGCTGCCGGGTGCCACGCCGCTGGTGCCGGGCTCGTGCACGCTGCCGCTGCCCGGCATCGCGGCGGCCGTTGTGGACGAGACGGGCAAGGACATGCCCCACGGTGCGGGCGGCATGCTGGTCATCAAGAAGCCCTGGCCTTCGATGATCCGCACCATCTGGGGCGATCCCGAGCGCTTCAAGAAGAGCTACTTCCCCGAGGAGATGGGCGGACACATCTACCTGGCCGGCGATGGCGCCGTGCGCAGCGCCGACCGCGGCTACTTCCGCATCACGGGCCGCATCGACGATGTGCTCAACGTCTCGGGCCACCGCCTGGGGACCATGGAGATCGAGTCGGCCCTGGTGTCCAAGACCGACCTCGTGGCCGAAGCCGCCGTGGTCGGCCGGCCCGACGACGTGACGGGCGAGGCGGTCTGCGCGTTCGTGGTCCTGAAGCGTGCGCGGCCCCAGGGCGAGGAGGCCGCGCAGATCGCCAAGGTGCTGCGCGACTGGGTGGCCAAGGAGATCGGCCCGATCGCCAAGCCCAAGGACATCCGCTTCGGCGACAACCTGCCCAAGACGCGTTCGGGCAAGATCATGCGGCGCCTGCTGCGCTCGATCGCCAAGGGCGAAGCCATCACC
>DATKFT010000476.1:0-7191 GCA_035544335.1 Pseudorhodoferax sp. | reverse complement strand
CGCGGCTGAAGATCTCGTCGTCGCCATGGCTCCAGCCCAGGCGCGCGAGGTAGTTGACCATGGCATCGGGCAGGTAGCCTTCGTCGCGGTACTGCGTGACGGGCTTGGCACCGTTGCGCTTGCTCATCTTCTCGCCCTGCTCGTTCAGCACGGTGGGCAGGTGGGCATAGACCGGCGGCGCCTTGCCGAGCGCCTGGAAGATGTTGATCTGGCGCGGCGTGTTGTTGACATGGTCGTCGCCGCGGATCACGTGCGTGATGTCCATGTCGATGTCGTCGACGACCACGCAGAAGTTGTAGGTCGGCGTGCCGTCGGGCCGCGCGATCACGAGGTCGTCGAGCTCGTCGTTGCGGATCTCGATGCGGCCCTTGACCTTGTCGTCCCAGGCCACCACACCGCCCTGCGGATTCTTGAAGCGCAGCACAGGCTGCACGCCCTCGGGCACGGGCGGCAGCACCTTGCCGGGCTCGGGCCGCCAGGTGCCGTCGTAGCGCGGCTTTTCCTTGTGGACCATCTGGCGCTCGCGCAGCGCGTCGAGCTCGGCCACGCTCATGTAGCAGGGGTAGACCAGGCCCTGCGCCTGCATCTGCGCCAGCACTTCCTTGTAGCGCGCCATGCGCTGCATCTGGTAGAACGGCCCTTCGTCCGCGTCCAGACCCAGCCAGCGCATGCCTTCGATGATCACGTCCACAGCGGCCTGGGAGGAACGCTCCAGGTCGGTGTCTTCGATGCGCAGCACGAACACGCCACCGCTGGCGCGCGCGAACGCCCAGGGGTACAGCGCCGAGCGGATGTTGCCCAGGTGAATGAAGCCGGTCGGAGACGGCGCGAAACGGGTGCGGACAGGAGTCGTTGGCATGTCGGGAATGGAAATCAGGCGGCTTCGGCGTTGGGCAGGGCCAGGCGCGAGCTGTCGGCGTCGTCCTCGCTGCCGCCCACACGGCGCTCGTTGAGGCGGGCGATGTCGCCCTCGGAAATGTCGCCGGTCACGTAGACGCCGTCGAAGCACGAGGCATCGAAGCCCGTGATCGCCGGGTTCAGCGAACCCACGGCCTTCTTCATGCCGTCCACGTCCTGGTAGATCAGCGCATCGCAGCCGATGATGGCGCGCACCTCTTCCACCGTGCGGCCGTGCGCGACGAGTTCGTCCTTGGTCGGCATGTCGATGCCGTACACGTTGGGGTAGCGCACCGGCGGCGCGGCACTGGCCAGGTAGACCTTGCGCGCACCGGCATCGCGCGCCATCTGCACGATCTCGCGGCTGGTGGTGCCGCGCACGATGGAGTCATCGACCAGCAGCACGTTGCGGTCCTTGAACTCACTGGCGATCGCATTGAGCTTCTGGCGCACGGACTTCTTGCGCACCCCCTGGCCCGGCATGATGAAGGTGCGGCCCACGTAGCGGTTCTTGACGAAGCCCTCGCGGTAAGGAATGCCGAGCAGGTGCGCCAGCTGCATGGCGCTGGGCCGGCTGGACTCGGGAATCGGGATCACCACATCGATGCTGGTCGGTGGCACGGTGGACACCAGGCGCTTGGCCAGCGCTTCGCCGAGGTTCAGGCGGGCCTGGTAGACGGAGATGCCGTCCATGACCGAATCGGGCCGCGCCAGGTAGACGTACTCGAAGATGCAGGGGTGCAGCTGCGGCGCCTCCGCGCACTGCTCGGCATGCACCTGGCCCTGCAGGTCGATGAACACGGCCTCGCCGGGCTGCACGTTGCGCTCGAGTTCGTGGCCCGTGCCTTCCAGCGTGACCGACTCGCTGGCGACCATGACGGTGTCGCCGCTGCGGCCCATCACCAGCGGGCGGATGCCATGGGGATCGCGGAAAGCCAGCAGGCCGTAGCCGGCGATCAAGGCGATCACGGCATAGGAGCCGCGCACGCGCTTGTGCACGGCGCGCACGGCGGCGAACACGTCGGCAGTCTTGAGCGGCACGCCACGCGAGGCACGCTCGAGCTCGTGCGCCAGCACGTTGAGCAGCACTTCGGAGTCGCTCTCGGTGTTGGTGTGGCGGTGGTCGGTGCTGAACAGCTCGGCCTTGAGCGCGTGGGCATTGGTCAGGTTGCCGTTGTGCACCAGCACGATGCCAAACGGCGCATTGACGTAGAAGGGCTGCGCCTCTTCCTCGCTGTAGGCGTTGCCGGCCGTGGGATAACGCGCCTGGCCCAGGCCGCAGTTGCCCGGAAGCGCACGCATGTTGCGCGTGCGAAACACGTCGCGCACCATGCCCTTGGCCTTGTGCATGAAGAACTTGCGCTCCTGCTGGGTCACGATGCCCGCCGCATCCTGGCCACGGTGCTGCAGCAGCAGCAGCGCGTCATAGATCAGCTGGTTGACAGGGGCGTTGCTGACGACACCGACGATTCCGCACATGGTTGATCCCGCAGGTAAATGGGCGCGGCCAGACTTCAGGCCGCTGAATTCAGGGTAGGTACTCGGCGAACCCGCTCGGCAGCGCCTGCCGCAGCGCATGCAGGACCGAGACCGTGATGGCCGCCCCGTGGGACTCGCGCCACCAGGGCTCGCGGACCAAGGGCGTGTTGTAGATGATGACGCCAGCCGCCAGGATCAAGATGGCGCCGCGCAGAAGACCGAACACCGTCCCCAGCACACGGTCCACGGGCCGCAGGCCCACGGCCTGGACCAGGCGCCGCACCAGCGCAGCCAGGAGACCACAGGCGAACGCGCCCAGCACGAACACCAGCGCAAACGCAGCCACGTAGCGCACCGTGCCGCTCGCACTGCCCATCGGCAGGGCCCGCGCCACGTCCGGCGCCAGCCATTGCGCCAGCACGAAGGCCGCGATCCAGGCCAGCACCGACAGCACCTCGTAGACCAGCCCGCGCCAGGCCCCCAGCAGCAGCGAGCAGGCCAGGACGGCCAACAGGATCCAGTCGAGCACCGGCATGCACGGGCGTCAAAGCGACAGCACGGAGGCCGGTAGGCTCAGCGCCTTGATGCGCTCGGCGGCCTTGTCGGCGTCCGCGCGCTGGCCGTAGGGCCCCACGCGCACGCGGATGCGCACACCCTCCTTGGTCTGCACTTCCTGCGTATAGGTCTTGAGGCCGGCACGCTCCAGCCTTGTGCGCGCTTCGCGTGCCTTCTCGGCATCGGCGAAAGCGCCCACCTGCACCACGAAGCGGCCGGCCTGGTCCGCCGCGGCAACCGTTTCGGCAACGGGCGCCGCGGGACGGCCTTCGAGCAACGCGCGTGCGCGCGCACCGGAGTCCCCGGCCGGGGCCGGCGGTGCGGCAGCCGTCCTGGGCTCGGCCTTCGGTTCGCTCTTGGCTTCGTGCCGGGTCTCGGTCTTCGTTTCGGCCCGGGGAGCGGGTTTGGGTTCGGCCTTGGCCTCGGTCCGTGGTGCGGGAGCAGGCGTCGCCGCAGGCGAGGGAGCGGGCGTCGCCGCAGGCGCGGGAACGGGCCGCACGGGCACCACCTCCTCGCGCGCGCCCAGACTGGCATCGGCTGCAACGCTGGCCCCGTGCTCGGCGGCCGGCGCGGCCGCTTCGGGCTGGGCCGGCGCGATCTTGCCCCCAGCGCCTGCGCCGGGGATCTTCGCAGTCTCGCGGTCGGGGATCTCGATCGGGATGTCGACCTGGATGGGCCGCGGCTGGGAATCGAACAACAGCGGGAAACCCAGCACGCCGACCAGCACGAGCACCGTGGCGCCGATCAGCCGATGGCGCGCGCGGCGGCGCATGTCGTCGATGGTTTCCGCAGGGCCAGCCGGCTGCTCGTCGCCCTGGGGGCCGCGTGCGCGGAACTTGAAAAAAGCCATGGAAAAGAGTTCAGGAACCGAGGTGCTTGGCGTGCAGTTTGGGGATGCCTTGCTCCAGCACGCCACCTACGGTCAGGAACGACCCGAAGACGAGGATTCTATCAGCGGGGTCGGCCTTGGCCACGGCGGCCGCCAAGGCCGCGGCCGGCCCGGCATGCCGGCCTGCCGACACATCCTTGCGCGTGTTCAGCGCCTGCCAGCGCTGCAGCAACGCATCGGCGCTGGCCGCGCGGGCGCCCGGCAGGTCGCAGAAGTACCAGTGGTCCACCACGGGTGCCATGCGGCGCAGGATGCCATCCAGGTCCTTGTCGGCCATGGCGCCAAAGACCGCATGCGTGTTGGGGAAAAAGCCCATCGCGTCCAGGTTGGCCGCCAGCGCTGCCGCCGCGTGCGGGTTGTGGGCCACGTCCAGCACCAGCGTGGGCTGGCCCGGCACGATCTGGAAACGGCCCGGCAACTCGACGAGCGCCAGGCCCGCGCGCACGGCCTGGGCCGGAATCGGCAGCCGCTCGCGCACGGCCGTCAGCGCGGCCAGCACGCCGGCCGCGTTGAGCAGCTGGTTGGCGCCGCGCAGCGCGGGATAGGCCAGGCCGCTGTAGCGCTTGCCGCGCCCGGCCCAGGCCCATTGCTGCTGGTCGCCCGAGAAGTTGAAGTCCACGCCGGACTGCCACAGGTCTGCGCCGATGGCCTGCGCATGCCGGGCGATGCTGGCCGGCGGCACGGGATCGCTCACGATGGCCGGGCGGCCAGCGCGCAGGATGCCGGCCTTCTCGAAGCCGATGGACTCGCGGTCCGGCCCCAGGAACTCCATGTGGTCCAGGTCGATGCTCGTGATCACGGCACAGTCGGCGTCGATGATGTTCACGGCGTCCAGCCGGCCGCCCAGCCCTACTTCGAGCACCGCCAGGTCCAGCTTCGCATCGGCCATGCAGCCCAGAATCGCCAGCGTGGTGAACTCGAAATAGCTCAGCGAGATCTCGCCGCGCGCGGCTTCCACGCGCGCGAACTGCGGCAGCAGATCGGCCTCGGCGACGGGCACGCCCGCGATGCGGCAACGCTCCTCGAAGCGCACGAGGTGCGGCGAGCTGTAGACGCCGGTGCGCCAGCCGGCCTGACCGGCGATGGCTTCCAGCATGGCGCAGGTCGAGCCCTTGCCATTGGTGCCGGCGACCGTGATGACGGTGCAGGCGAAGCGCAGCTCCATGCGCTCGGCCACCTGGCGCACGCGGTCCAGCCCGAGGTCGATCGCGCGGGAGTGCAGTTGCTCGCAGTGGGCGAGCCAATCAGCAAGGGTTCGGGCAAGGCTTTCCATAGGAGGCGGATTGTCGCAAACACCTTCGCCATAATCGCGCGCCATGACCACCCTGTACGGCATTCCCAACTGCGACACCGTCAAGAAGGCGCGCACCTGGCTGGACGCACAAGGCGTCGCCTACGCCTTCCACGACTTCAAGAAGGCCGGCGTGCCGCCGCAGCTGGACCACTGGCTCGCGCAGCTGGGCTGGGAGGCCGTGCTGAACCGCAAGGGCACGACCTGGCGCAAGCTCGATGCGGCGCAGCAGGCCGCCGTGCACGACGCGGCCAGCGCCGCCACCCTGCTGCGCGCCGAGCCCAGCGCCATCAAGCGCCCCGTCGTCGAATGGGACGACGGCGCCGTGACCGTGGGCTTTGCGCCCGAGGCCTGGGCTGCGCGCCGCACCTGATTTTTCCACTCTGTCCTTTTGAGACCATGACCACCAGCAGCATCGCGGGCGTGAGCGTCACGACCCAGGCCAACGTGTACTTCGACGGCAAGTGCGTCAGCCACGGCATCACCTTCCCCGACGGCACCAAAAAGAGCGTGGGCGTGGTCCTGCCGGCCGAACTGACCTTCAGCACCGGCGCGCCCGAGATCATGGAATGCGTGGGCGGCGCCTGCGAGTACCGCCTGGCCGGCACCGACGCCTGGCTGAAGTCCAGCGCGGGCGAGAAGTTCAGCGTGCCGGGCAACGCCAAGTTCGACATCCGCGTGACGGCCGAGACCGGCCCTTACCACTACATCTGCCACTTCGGCTGAACCGGGTGCGGGCGGCGCAGTACGCGCCGCCCGCGCTGGTCTACGCCCGCGGCGATGACGGCGCCACGCCGAGCCGCGCCTCCAGCTCCTGCCGCTTGACCTTGCCTGTGGTGCTGCGCGGGAACTCGTCCAGGCCGATGAACACCACGGACTTGGGCAGCTTGTAGCCCGCGATGCGGCCGCGGCAGCGCTCGATCAGCGCCGGCCCGTCCAGTGCAGGGTCGTCGCAGGCCACGAAGGCCACGGGCACCTCGCCCCAGCGCGCGTCGGGCTGGCGCACCACCACCGCCTCGCGCACCCCGCTCTGGGCCAGCAGCACGCGCTCGATCTCGGCCGGGTAGATGTTCTCGCCGCCCGACTTGATGAGGTACTTGCGCCGGTCCACGAAGTCCAGCGTGCCGTCGGGGTTGCGCACGAACATGTCGCCCATGTGGAACCAGCCGTCCCGAAAGTCTTTGGCATTGGCTTCGGGCGCGCCCCAGTAGCCGCTGAACAGGCTGGGGCCGCGAAAGCACAGCTCGCCGGGCTCGCCGTCGGGCACCTCGGCGCCGTCGGCATCGACGAGGCGGATCTCGCAGTACGAGTTCTGCTGCTTGGACAGCTTTTCCGGCATGTCCCCCACCGCGATCAGCCCGCGGCTGGCCGGCGCGCTGCCGGTCTCGGTGGAGCCGAACGAGTTGCGGAACGGCGCCTGGTACAGCTGGGTCACGCGCGCGATCTGCTCGCGCGGCACGAGGTCGGCCATGCAGCCGATGCTGCGCGCGCCCAGCGGCGTGAGGCCCGTGCGCTCGATCTCGGCGATCACGCGGTCCACCATGCCCGGCATCAGCGTCAGGTGGCCGATGAACTCGCGCGCTGTGGTCTGCACCAGCGCCTCGACCTGCAGCCCGTCCATCACGATCACCTTGCCACCCTGCAGCAAGGTGGCGAACACCGGGTCCGTCGACACCATGTGGAACAGCGGCGCCCAGGCAATGAAGCTGTCGGTGGGCTGCGTGGCGCCGTCCACGCGCGAGATCATGGTGCGCGCCAGCATCGCGCGCTGGCTGATCACCGCGCCCTTGGGCATGCCCGTGGTTCCGCTCGTGTACAGGATGATGAGCCCGGCCTCGGGATCGACGTCCGCCTCGAGCGCGGTGGCCGGCTGTGCGGCCAGCAGCGCCTCGTAGTCCGACTCGATCTCCAGCAGGCGCGGCGCGCCATGGTCCAGCTGCGCGAGCTTGTCGGCAAAGCGGCGCGAATGCACGAGCAGGCAGGGCCCGACCAGCCGGATGCAGTGGCGCAGCTCCTCGTCGGACTGTCGCCAGTTCTGGCAGGCCAGGATCGCGCCCAGCCGCGCGGCCGCCAGCTCCAG
>DATKFT010000475.1:0-6240 GCA_035544335.1 Pseudorhodoferax sp. | reverse complement strand
ACCTCGTGCCGGGCACGGGCCATGGCGGCGGGCCGGGCGTCACCACGGGCGTGTTCACGCAGCCGGCCGCGGGCGCCACCTGCCGCTTCGCCACGAGCCCGGTCTCCATGGCCCAGGTGGAGCGCGCGCTGGTGCCCGCGCTGGAGGCCTGGGTGCTGCGCAACACCGCGCCGCCGCGCTCCAGCCACCCCAGCGTTGCCGCCGGCACCGCCGTGCTGCCGAACGCGGCCGCGATGGGTTTCCCGGACCTGTCGGCCATCAGCGTGCCCGACGGCGCGGCCGCCACGCCGCTCGCGCTCTCGGTGCCGCTGGCGCGCCACAGCCAGGTGTTCGTGACCGACTACAGCGCGCCCGCGCCCGTGGTCGACGTGTCCAGGGCCTACACCGTGCTGGTGCCGCGCGTCGATGCCAACGGCAACGAGCTCGGCGGCCTGCGCGTGCCCGAGCTGGCCGCGCCGCTGGCCACCTACACGGGCTGGAACGTGCGCGGTGCGGGCCACGCCGCGGGCGAGAGCTGCGCGTCCAGCGGCAGCGCGATCCCGCTGGCCGCGAGCACGGCCATGCGCGCGGCGGGCGACCCGCGGGCCGCGCTGGCCGAGCTGTACGGCGGCCGGGCCGACTACCTCGCCAAGTTCGGCGCCGCCGTCGACGCGCTGGTCGCGGCCGGCTACTACGGCGCGCTCGACGCGGCCAATGCCAAGGCCGCGGCGGCCGGCGTCTCGGCCGCGCTGCTGCCGGCGCCCTGAGTTCCCCGCCGCACCCGGCCGCAGCGCGCCCCAACCGTTCCTCCACGCGTAACGGTTGGGGCCGCAGCTTGATTGATGGACCGCGGGCCGCTGCGTATCGTTGCGGCACCACGGCAAGAACATGTCCATGCAACCCACCGACTGGAACACCCGCGCGCAGCAGCGCAACGCACGCCTGGCGCGCGCCGCGCAGGCGCTGGGCCCGCAGCTGCGCGGCAAGCAGGTTGCGGCCGAGGCCATCGCCCCGCTGCTGCACGCCGTGCTGCAGCCCTTCGACCGCGTCTGCCTGGAAGGCAACAACCAGAAGCAGGCCGACTTCCTGGCCAAGGCGCTCGTGCAGCTGGACCCCGCGCGCGTGCACGGCCTGCACATGGTGCAGTCGGTGCTGGCCCTGCCAGAGCACCTGGACCTGTTCGAGAACGGCATCGCCGCCCGGCTGGACTTCAGCTTCTCGGGCCCGCAGGGCGCGCGGCTCGCGCGGCTGGCCTCCAGCGGGCGCATCGCGATCGGCGCGATCCACACCTACCTGGAGCTGTTCGCGCGCTACTTCATCGACCTCACGCCGCAGGTGGCGCTGGTCGCCGCCCATGCGGCCGACGCCGAGGGCAACCTCTACACGGGTCCCAACACCGAGGACACGCCGGCCATCGTCGAGGCCACGGCCTTCTCGGGCGGCATCGTGATCGCGCAGGTCAACGAGCTCGTGGACGGCCGCACGACGAAGCTGCCGCGCATCGACATCCCGGCCGACTGGGTCAGCTTCGTCGTGCAGGCGCCCACGCCCAACTTCATCGAACCGCTGTTCACGCGCGACCCCGCACAGATCAGCGAGATCCAGGTGCTGATGGCCATGGTGGCCATCAAGGGCATCTACGCCGATTACGGTGTGCAGCGGCTCAACCACGGCATCGGCTTCGACACGGCGGCCATCGAGCTGCTGCTGCCCACCTACGCCGAGCAGCTGGGCCTCAAGGGCAGGATCGCCCAGCACTGGGCGCTGAACCCGCACCCCGCGCTGATCCCGGCCATCGAGGCGGGCTGGGTGCAGTCCGTGCACTCCTTCGGCTCCGAGCTGGGCATGGAGGACTACATCCGCGCGCGCTCCGACGTGTTCTTCACGGGCCCGGACGGCAGCCTGCGCAGCAACCGCGCGTTCTGCCAGGCCGCCGGCCACTACGCCTGCGACCTGTTCATCGGCTCCACCTTGCAGATGGACCTGGACGGCAACAGCTCCACGGCCACGCTGGGCCGCATCGCGGGCTTCGGCGGCGCGCCCAACATGGGGGCCGACGCGCGCGGCCGGCGCCATGCCAGCCCGGCCTGGCTCAAGGCCGGTGCGCAGGCGCGCGCAGGGCGCCAGGGTGCGGCCGGCACGCCGCGCGGGCAGAAGCTCGTCGTGCAGATGGTGGAGACCTTCCGCGAGCACATGCAGCCGGCCTTCGTCGAGCGGCTCGACGCCTGGACGCTGCAGGAGCAGGCCGGCATGGCCCTGCCGCCCATCATGGTCTACGGCGAGGACGTCACGCACGTGCTGACCGAGGAGGGCATCGCCAACCTGCTGCTGTGCCGCAGCGACGAGGAGCGCGAACAGGCCATCCGCGGCGTGGCCGGCTACACGGCCGTGGGCCTGGCCCGCGACAAGCGCATGGTGGAGAACCTGCGCGACCGCAGGATCATCCAGCGCCCGCAGGACCTGGGCATCGACCCGCGCGATGCCACGCGCAACCTGCTGGCCGCACGCAGCATGCGCGACCTCGTGCGCGCCTCGGGCGGGCTGTACCAGCCGCCGAAACGATTCCGAAACTGGTGAGGCAGCCATGAGCGACATCCCCGCAGGACTCGAAACCCTGGACTTCTGCTACGCCGGCGGCCGGTCCGCCGGCAGCTTCTCGCCCGTGCTGGTCGGCGTGGTCGGCTCCGGCAACCTCGAGGTGATGCTGGAGGCCACGCAGGGCGACGACTGCACGGTGCGCGTGGAAACCTCGGCCCGCGGCTTCGCGCCGATCTGGCAGGCCGTGGTGGACGACTTCCAGGCGCGCCACGGCCTGGCCGGCCTGCGCGTGTCGATCAACGACATGGGCGCCACGCCGGCCGTGGTCAGCCTGCGGCTGGACCAGGCCGTGGCCGAACTGCCGAAGGAGTCCCCATGACCAGCTACGCCGAATGCTCGGCGCGCGAGCGCCTCGCGCTGCTGCTGGACGCCGGCAGCTTCCACGAATGGCTGCCACCGGCCGAGCGGCTGACCAGCCCGCACCTCGCGCAACTGGGCGTGCCCTCGGCCTTCGACGACGGCGTGGCCATCGGCCGCGCGCGGCTGGACGGCCAGGCCGTGTTCGTCGCCGCGCAGGAGGGCGCCTTCATGGGCGGTGGTGTCGGCGAGGTGCACGGCGCCAAGCTCGTGGGCCTGCTGCGGCGTGCGCTGCGCGACCGGCCCGCCGCCGTGCTGCTGCTGGCCGAGTCGGGCGGCGTGCGCCTGCACGAGGCCAATGCCGGCCTGATCGCGGTGTCCGAGGTCATGCGCGCCGTGCTCGACGTGCGCGCGGCCGGCATCCCGGTCATCGTGCTGATCGGCGGCGCCAACGGCTGCTTCGGCGGCATGGGCATCGTGGCGCGCTGCGCCGACCACATCGTCATGAGCGACATGGGCCGGCTCGCGATGTCGGGGCCCGAGGTCATCGAGGCCTCGCACGGCGTGGACGAGTACGACGCGCGCGACCGCGCGCTGGTCTGGCGCACGAGCGGCGGCAAGCACCGCTGGCTCACGGGCGACTGCGATGCGCTGGTCGAGGACGATGTGGCCGCCTTCCGCGCGGCTGCCATTGCTGCGACCACCGCGCTCGCCGCGTCGGGCCAGGCCCGCCCCGTCACGCTGCAGGCGCTCGAAGCAGAGCACGCGCTGCTGGCCGCGCGGCTGGAGGCCGTGCCCGAAGCCAGCTGGAACGACGGCGTGCAGGACGACGCCGTGCGCCTGTGGCAGCGCCTGGGCGTGGCCGACGCGCAGCGTGTGCCCGAGCTCGACGTGGCGGCGCTGCAGCAGGCGCCGGCGCGCATGCGCCGCTGAACACACAGGAGCCAGCCGCCAACGCAGCGGAGCCCGCAGCCTTCCCGAACACAACCTGGAGACAACAGACCATGCAAGCCATCCCCTTCTCGCGCCGCAGCCTGCTGCGCGCCGGCAGCGCCGGCCTCACGCTGGCCGCCCTCGGCGCGCGTGCCCAGTCCGGCTGGCCCACCAAGCCCGTCACGCTGATCGTGCCGTTCCCGGCCGGCGGCGGCACCGACGCGTTCGCGCGCCCGCTGTCGGCCCAGTTCGCCAAGCAGACCGGCAAGCAGCTCATCGTGGACAACCGCGGCGGTGCCGGCGGCACCTTGGGCGCCACCATCGCCGCGCGCGCCCAGCCCGACGGCTACACGCTGTTCATGGGCGCCATCCACCATGCGATCGCGCCCTCGGTCTACCCCAAGCTCGAGTACGACCTGCAGCGCGACTTCGTGCCGCTGGCGCTCTTGGCCGAGGTGCCGCAGGTGGTGGTGGTCAACCCCAGGCGCGTGACGGCGCCGGACTTCAAGAGCTTCCTGGCCGAGCTCAAGAAGAACCCCGGCAAGCTCAACTACGCCTCGGCCGGCGGCGGCACCTCGCACCACCTGGCGGGCGAGCTGTTCAAGCTGCAGACCGGCACCTTCATCACGCACATCCCCTACCGCGGCGCGGGCCCGGCGCTGCAGGACCTGATCTCGGGCAACGTGGACATGATGTTCGACGGCCTGGGCTCCTCGGCCGCGCACATCAAGGGCGGCCGCATCAAGGCCCTGATGGTGGCCGGCAGCCAGCGCAACCCCTCGCTGCCCGACGTGCCCTGCGCGGCCGAGGTGGGCCTGCCCGACTACAAGGTCACGACCTGGTACGGCCTGTGGGCACCCAAGGGCACGCCGGCCGAGGCGCAGGCGCGCGTGGTCGAGGAGATCAGGAAGGCCGGCGCGGCCGACGAGATCCGCGCGGTCTGGGCCAGCAACGGCGCGCATTTCGGCAGCCTGAACCCCGCGCAGTTCGGCGACTACGTGCAGGCCGAGATCACGCGCTGGGCCGGCGTGGTCAAGGCCGCCAACATCAAACTGGATTGAATGAAACCACCCCCGTTTGGCCTTCTCACTGCGTGTAGAAGCCCGATACCCCCTCCAGGGGACGCCGCGAGCGCCCTGGCAGAGCCCGTTGCGCCGCGTCTGCTGGCATGGCCTGCTCCGCGGCCTCTCGAACCTCTGCTTGCAGGCCGGTGCCGTGCCTTGCAGGTCACACGCAGCGCAAGGAGCGATGGCCATGGCCACTGACTGGAACCTGCTCGCCACCACCCTGTTCGGGCCCGACCACGGCATCCAGGCCGAGGGCGACTTCCTGCACGGCCAGACGCGGTTCGACGGCGCGCCGCTCACGGTCGTGGGCACCACGGGCCACGCGGCTATCGGCGTGGCGCTCGCGCTGGCCCAGGCCCGCGTGGTGCTGGACACCATCGCGCAGCACCCGGGCCGGCCCATCCTGCTGCTGATCGACACCCAGGGCCAGCAGCTGCGCCGGCGCGACGAGCTGCTGGGCATCAACCGCGCGATGGCGCATCTGGGCATGGCGATCGACCTCGCGCGGCGCAGCGGCCACCGCGTGCTGGGCCTGGTCTACGACCAGGCGCTGTCGGGCGGCTTCATCACCTCGGGCCTGATTGCCGACGCCTGCGACGCGCTGCCCGAGGCCGAGATCCGCGTGATGCGCATCCCGGCCATGGCGCGCGTGACCAAGCTGCCCGAGGCCCTGCTGACCGAACTGTCGCAGTCCAACCCGGTGTTCGCGCCCGGTGTGGACAACTACGTGGCCATGGGCGGCGTGCGCGCGCTGTGGCGCGGCGACCTGCAGGCCGCGTTGCGCGAGGCGCTCGCGCACACGCCCGTGGACGACCGGCGTGCCGAGGACGGCGCCGCGCGCGGCGGCCGCAAGCTGGCCGCCGCCGTGACGCAGAGGGTGCTGGACGCGGCATGAGCACCGCCGGGCCGCCCCAAGGTGCTCGGCACCGCAGCGCGCCGCGCGGAGGTACTCCAGTGCGCGCAGCGCCGGGCCGCACCAGGCAAGCGCGCGCTCCCTCGGAGGGCAGCGAACCTCGTGCAGCGGGGAGCGTGGGGGCCACATGCGCACGCGGCGAGGGGCCCCGCTCCGCGGAGATCGACGCCAGCGCGAATGGCGCTGGCCACCGACCCGCGCAGCGCCTGCTTCTGCGCGAGGTGTCGGAGGTGGCCGCATGACGAACCTGCACCGCCACCAGCTCGCCTGGCTGACCCCTGCCGGCTGGCAGCGCGTGCGGGCCGGTGCCTGGGACGCGCAGGCGCAGGACTGCCTCGCGCACTGGGCGCGGCAGCGCCTGCCGCTGGTCGTGACGCGGCAGCGGCCGCGGCCTGGCGATACGGTGGGCCTGGGCCTGCCCGCGCCCAACCGCTGGCAGCGCCGGCGCATCGC
>DATKFT010000474.1:0-5779 GCA_035544335.1 Pseudorhodoferax sp. | reverse complement strand
GATGCGGGCCGGGGCCAGCTGCACGAACTCGCTGTGGTCGACCGCGATGTCAGTTTCGCGGCCGCCCGAATCCGTGGCGCGCTGGGCGTCCGGAATGTCGCGTTCGATCCGGGCCAGCACCTGCTGCATGCGCGCGAAGTGGGTGGTGCGCGTGGCGGCATCCTGCTGGTAGCGCCTCTCGACGCCGCCGTCGGCAGTCCGCAGCAGCGCCACGGCGCCGTTCTCGGCCACGATGGCGTCCACGGGCCAGCTGGCGGCGAACGGCAGGCTCCAGCCGACCGAGCGGCCGGTGATGGCGACCACGGCGAGGCCGGCGGCCTTCAGGTCGGCCAGGGCCTGCAAGGCATCGGGCGTGATGGCGCCGGCCGTGGTCAGCGTGTCGTCGATGTCGGTGAGCACGCCGCGCAGGCGGCGCGAGGCGGAGGACGGCCATGTGCTCAAAGGCTGCATGGGGGTGTCCCGGGAGCAGGGCAGAGCGTGGCGCTGTGGTCCATGCCCGGGGGAGTCTCAGCCTGCCGCAGACGCATCCGCCGCCAGCGGGCGCAGCGGCTGGGCCGCCGCGTCGGTCGCAGGGGCGGTCTGTGGGCGCCGTGCGGGCCGCAGCCACAGTTTCTCGAACCCGTGCCAGGACAGACTGGCCAGAACCGTGGTGCAAACCACCGTCCCAGCCAACAGTCCAGTGCCGCGCCAGGCAGTCCTGTCGAGCAAGGTCACGAGCACGGGCACGTGCCACAGGTACAGGCCATAGCTGATCTCGCCCAGGTAGCGCAGCGGGCGCAGCCAGAAACCGCCAGACCAGGGTATTACCACGACAACGGCCAGCATGGCTGCAAAGGCTGCGTACAGCAGCGTGCGCCAGAAGGTGATCATCTGCCAGGAGTGCCAGTAGAACGCGCGCGGCCAGAACAGTTCCATGGCGATCGCCATGAGCGCCACGGCGGCGACGGCCCATGCGATGAGCCTGCGCAGTGAGTAGTCGAGGTGGCCCTGCAACGCGAGCTTGGCCAGGCAGATGCCGAGCGCGAAACCGTCCAATACGCCGGGCAGCTGGGTCGCCGCAACCTGTTGGTGCATGGGCTTGCCACCGCCAGGCGGGTAGAGGTAGGTGCTCGCGAAGCGCCAGGCGATCGCCGCCAACACCCACAGCGCCAGCACCTTCCAGGTCGGGCTGCGCGCGATCCAGGGTGTTGCGAACAACATCAGCAGGTAGAACTGCATCTCCAGCGCCACGGACCAATTGGGGCCGTTGATCGAGCCTGCCGTCTTGACCCAGATGTTGTGGATGAACAAGAGGTGGGTGAGGATGTGGCGGACGGCTTCGGAGCCGTACTGCAGCAGGGTCGGGTCGACGAGCAGCAGGAACAGCACCAGAGTAGCGATGTACAGCGGCACGATGCGGCGCAGCCTGCGCTCCACGTACACGGGCCGCCATCCCAGCGGGTCGGCCTGGCTCGCTTCGATCGCCGCCTTGCCGATCACGAAGCCGCTGAGCACGAAGAACAGGTCCACGCCGATCCAGCCGATGCGCGGCAGCAGCGCGATGCCGGTGGCAGGAAACTCCTTCCATTGGCCGATCTCGATCACGTGGTAGCAGAGCACCAGCAGAGCCGCGAAGCCGCGCAGCACGTCGATCAAGGGATAGTGGCGGCGTCCTGCGCCCGCATGCGTCGAAACCATGGCAGGCAGTGTACGGGCATGCCCGGGGGGCACCGGAGCGGGGCGCTACACTGCCGACCCCATGACTACGCTGTTCGCAACCTGTGCTGCGCAAGCTGGCCGTGCAAAGGCCGGACGGGTTTTTTTCGGTAATTGAGCCCCCGCGGCTGTCTATCTATGCATCAATCGGGAGGCGTGCGCCGCATCGGCAAGACGGCAGGCGCGGCCGCGCAGGGCACGGCAGTGTGGTGGGCGGGTTGGCTGGTCGCACTGGTGATCCTGGGAAGCTTCCTGCGCTTTCATGACGTCGAGCGCAACAGCCTGTGGGCGGATGAGCTCTTCACAGTCAACGTGGCCTTGCACCACCCCCTGGTGCCCGAGTCGGGGCAGCGCTGGTTGCGCAAGACCTCCGTGCACGACATGCGCGAGGGCGACACCTTTCTGAGCGTCAAGGCGGGCGAGCAGAGTCCACCGCTGTTCGACCTGCTGGAAAAAGCCAGCGTGCAGGCCCTGGGTCCGACCGAGTTCGCAGCTCGGCTGCCGGCAGCGCTGGCCGCCTGTGCGCTGCTGGTCTGGGTGGCCGCCCATGCCTGGCGTGCGCGCGGCACCTGGCTCGGGTGCGTGCTGGCCTGGTCGCTGCTGCTGCTGGCCCTGCACCCCGGCCTGATCCTTTATGCCAAGGAGGCGCGTGCCTACAGCCTGGGAGCGTCCCTGATCGGCATGGGCTTCGTGCTGTGGCTGCAGCGCTGGCAGCACGGCCCAGCACGTTGGGTACCGCCGGGCTGGGCCGAGATCGCTCTGTTCCTGGCGGCCTGCTACACCCACTACAACGCAGCCGCCCTGGTGGCGCTGGTGCTGCTGCCCGACGCCGTGCTCGCGACGCGGCGCCGTTCGCGCACGGCCTGGGTGCGGCTCGCCACGCTGGGCGTGGTGTTCCTGGTCTGGGTAGGCATCAATGCGCGGACCATCCTGTTCACGGCCTCGGGTGGCGTCGCCTGGCCGCGCGGTAGCGCGGCGGCCTACCTGGAATCGGTCGCGCGCGACGTGCCCAACATGCTGCATGTTGCGTGGCTGGCCGCCGCCGTGGGGCTGGCCGCCTTCGCGCTGGTGCAGCATAGGCTGCGTGGTGACCGTTCGGCGCAGCACACAGGCCGCTGGGTGCTGGCCATCGTGGGCCTGGTGCTGGCCTACGCCGCGCTGGCGGCCTTGATCGCCTTCAAGGCAGGCATGGGACACCCGCGCTATTACATCTTCGCCGTGCCGCTCGCGATGGTGGCCATTGGCATCGTTTGCGCGCAGCTGCAGGGCAGAGCCGTGGCGGTCGCTGCGGCAGCGCTACTTGTGGGCCTTTCTCAGGCCAAGCCGCTACCCGGAAGTCCCTTGCAGGGGCACGAGGACTTCCGCAGCATTGCGCAGGCCGCTGCGCTGGCCGCCGACAAGGACACGCTGTTCCTGTATCCCTGGAAACCCAACCGATTCCTGTACCGCGTCTATCTCGACCGATACCTGCAAAGTGACAGCGGACCGCGGCTGGTGCCGGTCTCCCAGGCCGCAGAGGCCGCAGAGGTCTGCGCCCGGCTGGCGAAAGCCTCCAACGTCACTGTGCTGGCGCATGCCTCGCAGCCGGATTCGATCAACGCGGTCTATGCGGAATGCGGCCAGCGTTGGCCGCAGCGCGAGCGTCGGAGTTTTGCCGGCACCTTTGTCGAACATTGGCGCCCCGCCCCTTGAGGCACGCCCGTCTGTCCACCCATACCATGCGTTCTGAGCCCCTTCGCCTGTCCATCGTGGTGCCGACCTTCAACGAGTCGGCCAATGTTTCCGAACTGCTGCGGCGGGTCGACGTCGCCCTGGCCGGCGTGTCCTGGGAACTGATCTTCGTCGACGACGACTCCCCCGATGGCACGGCCGCTGCCGTGCGCGCGATCGCGCGCGAGGACAGCCGGGTGCGCTGCCTGCAGCGCGTGGGCCGCCGCGGCCTGTCCTCGGCCTGCATCGAGGGCATGCTGGCGGCTTCGGCGCCCATCGTCGCCGTCATGGACGCCGACCTGCAGCACGACGAGGCCATCCTGCCGCGCATGCTGCAAGCCGCCGAGGACGGTGCGGAGGTGGTCGTGGGGACCCGTTACGCGCAGGGCGGCAGCACCGGGGAATGGGACGAGTCGCGCAAGTCCATGAGCCTCCTGGCCACGCGCATGAGCGGCCTGATCCTCAAGCAGCCGGTCTCCGATCCCATGAGCGGTTTTTTCATGCTGCGGCGCGAGGTGCTGGAGGGCTGCGTGCACGAGCTTTCGGGCATGGGCTTCAAGATCCTGCTGGACCTGCTGGCCAGCAGCAAGCGCGCGCTGCGCGTGGCCGAGGTGCCTTACGTGTTCCGTGACCGCCAGGCCGGCGAGAGCAAGCTCGACAGCATGGTCGTCTGGGAGTACGGCATGCTGCTGGCCGACAAGACCATCGGTCGCTTCGTGCCCGTGCGCTTCCTGGTGTTCTCGTTGATCGGCGGACTGGGCGTGTTCGTGCACATGGGCCTGTTGACCGCGGCGCTCAAGGGGTTGGCAATGGGCTTCACGGCGGCGCAGACCGTGGCCACGCTGCTGTCCATGGTGTTCAACTTCGCGCTGAACAACCAGCTGACCTACCGCGACCGGCGGCTGACGGGCTGGGGTTGGTGGCGCGGGCTGGCCAGCTTCATGGTGGCCTGCGGCATCGGTGCCGTGGCCAACATCGGCATCGCCACCTGGCTGTTCGAGCACGACACGCGCTGGGTGCTGGCGGCCGTGGCTGGCATCCTGGTCGGTGCGGTCTGGAACTACGCCGTCACGCAGCTCTACACCTGGGGCAAGAAGAAATGAGCGGTTCGGGCCGCAAGGCAGACGCATGACGCGCGCCGGGTGGCGTGGCCACGGCCAGCGCTGGCTGCTCTGCCTGGCCCTGCCGGCCGCCGCGGCCGGCGCGCTGTATGTCTACGAGCAGCCGCGCGTGCGCCGGCCGGTCCGACTGGAGGCCGAGGCAGTGTCGCCAGCCCCGCCAACCGTGCACTGGTCATTGGAGGCGCCGCTCGTTCAGGCGGGCAACCTTGTGCTCCAGGGAACGGTGCTGGACGAGCGCGAGCGTGGTCGCTGGCTGAATCCCACGGTCCTGCTTTTGGCCGCCGACGGTGGGGGCATGGCCTACCGCACGAATCTGCGCCACCGGGCCGATCCGGTGTCCGTGACGCCGGCCGAGCGGGAGACGCTGTTCTCTGCCTTCGCACTGCAGCTCACGCCTGCGCAACTGCCGGCGCAGCGTCCGCTGCGCATCGTGTTGGGTGTGCCGACGGCGCAGGGGCTGTCCTGGATCGACACCGGCCGCGTGCTCGAGGGGGCACCATGACGACCTGGCGGTCTTGGGGCGCGCGCGTGCAGGCCCGCTGGCTCTGGGGCGCCTGTGTGGTGGCGGCATTCGTGCTGCTGCTGCAACGCGGGCCGCTGGCCAGCGACTACGACGACATGATGTACCTGCATGCGCTGCGCGAGCAGTCGCTTGTCGCATGGCTGGGTGGGCGCTACGCTGCCTGGTCGGGGCGCGTGGGCATCGATGCCGTGACGCTGCTCGTGATTCCCCATGTCTGGCTCTGGCGGGCCATGAGCGCGGTCCTGCTGGGCGCCCTGCTGTGGGCGGTGGCGGCGCTGCTGCGCGGCGAGCGCGATGTGCGGCTGGCGCTCTGCCTGATGCTGGGCTTCCTGCTCTTCGAGCCGCGCACACTGTTCCAGTCCGTGCTCTGGGTCACAGGCTCGTTCAACTACCTGTGGCCCGCGGCACTGGGCGCGTTGGCACTCCTGCCCTTCGTGCGGCCCGAATTCCGGGGACGCCATTTCCTGTGGTCCATTCCGGCCGCGGCGTATGCCTGCTTCCAGGAGCAGGCGGCCTTGCTGCTGCTGGCCTTCCAGTTGCTGCTGCTGGCCAGGCTGGTCCATGGTCGCCAGGCCTCGGCGGGGCATTGGATCCAGCTGGCGGTATGCGGCATGGCCTTCGCGGTCGTGCTGCTGGCGCCGGGGCAGGTGCGCCGCTTCGACGTCATGGTGCAGTTCTGGTTCCCCGAGTACCAGCAGCTCAGCACCGTGGAGCGCCTGTTCTCGGGCCT
>DATKFT010000473.1:0-3592 GCA_035544335.1 Pseudorhodoferax sp. | reverse complement strand
GAGGGCCGCCCCGTCGTCACGCTGGACACGCGCAATGCCTTCGAGGTGGACTGCGGGGGCTTCGAGAACGCGATCGACTGGCGCATCAACAAGTTCAGCGAGTTCCCGGCCGCGCTGGCCGCGCACCAGGCAGAACTCGAGGGCAAAACCGTCGTGAGCTACTGCACGGGCGGCATCCGCTGCGAGAAGGCCGCCATGCTCATGCGCGCGGCCGGCCTCAGCCACATCTACCAGCTCGAAGGCGGCATCCTCAAGTACTTCGAGGAGACCGACGGCGCGCACTACCGCGGCGACTGCTTCGTGTTCGACGAGCGCAGGGCCGTGGACAGCACGCTGCAGGCTGCGCCCTTGCCGCAAGTGCCCCGCTGATGTGGCGCTGCCTGGTCATCGAGGACGAGCCCGAGCACGCTCGCTACATCACCACCGGCTTGCGTGAGCTGGGCCACGCGGTCGTGCATTGCCGCGACGGCGTGTCCGGCCTGGCCCGTGCGGTCGAGGAGAACTGGGACGTGATCGTGCTGGACCGCATGCTGCCCGGCGACGTCGATGGCCTGGCCATCCTGGCCACGCTGCGCCGCCTGGGCAAGAAGACGCCGGTGCTGGTGCTCAGCGCGCTGTCGGCGCTGGACGAGCGCATCCGCGGCCTGAAGGCCGGCGGCGACGACTACCTGACCAAGCCCTTCGCGTTCTCGGAGCTGGCCGCGCGGCTGGAAGCCCTGGTGCGCCGCTCCGGCAGCGCGCCCGAGGTCCGGCACCTGCAGGTGGCCGACCTGCGCATCGACCTCATGACGCGCGGCGTGGAGCGCGCCGGCCAGCCGATCGCGCTGCAGCCGCGCGAGTTCCGGCTGCTGGCCTTTCTGATGGCCAATGCCGGCCAGGTGCTCACGCGCACCATGCTGCTCGAATCGGTCTGGGACTACCAGTTCGACCCGCAGACCAATGTCATCGACGTGCACATCAACCGCCTGCGCAAGAAGATCGACCACGGTTTCGCCCAGCCGCTGATCCACACCGTGCGCGGCACCGGCTACCAGCTGGCGGCACAGCCGTCGGCATGAGGAAGAAGCGCCGCGTCTGGCGCCACTCGGCCGCGTTCCGGCTCGCGCTGGCCTTCGCCGGCATGACCATGCTGATCATGGTCATCACACTGTCGGTGTTCTACATCCGCACCGTGGTGCTGCTGGAACAGCGCACGCTGCGCCAGATCGCCAGCACCACGCAGCAGCTCGAGGCGCGCTTCGAGCAGGGCGGCCGCGAAGCCCTGGTGCAGGCCATCGAGGAATCGCTGGGCGACGGCGAGGACTCCGACCGCGAACTGCTGGTGCTGCTGGACGCCGAAGGCCACCGCATCGCGGGCAGCACGCGCTTCGCCGACCCGCCGGCCTCGGGCAGCGACATCGAGGAGCAGACCCTGCTGCGCAGCGGCCATCCCTCGCCCGGCTACCTGACCACGCGCAAGCTGCCCGACGGCTCGCGCCTGGTGGTCGGCCACGACCGCAGCGAGCAGCTGCAGATGGCCGAACTCGTGGGCGACGCGATCAAGGCCACCACCTTCCTCGCGCTGCTGCTCGTGGTCGGCGGCACCTACCTGTTCCGCGACCTGCTCGAGCAGCGCATCGGCGCGCTGCGCAGCACCGCCGCCCAGGTGGCAGCCGGCCGCCTGGCCGAGCGCGTGCAGCCCTCCGAGCGCGACGACGAATTCGCGCTTCTGGAGCACGACATCAACCGCATGCTGGACCGCATCGAGGGGCTCATGCAGGGCGTGCGCCATGTCTCCGACACCATCGCCCACAACCTGCGCACGCCGCTCACGCGCGCGCTGGCGCGGCTGCACGAGGCCCAGCGAGAGGGCACCGATCCCGCAGCACTGCGCGCCGCCAGCGCGGCCACCATCCGCGAACTCGAGCAGCTCAACACCGTGTTCCACAAGCTGCTGCAGATCGCCGAGGCCGAGGCCGGCGCGCAGCGCCAGCAATTCACGCCGCAGTCGCTGCACACCATCGCCACCGACGTGGTCGAACTCTATGCCGCCGTCGCCGAAGACCAGGGCTGCACGCTGCGCATGCTTGGCCACGACCCGGCCCAGGTGCTGGGCGACCGCGACCTGCTGGCCAGCGCGGTGGCCAACCTCGTGGACAACGCGCTCAAGTACAGCGCGCAGACGCCCGACGCGCGCGTCGAGGTCGCCGTGCGCGCCAAGGACGACATGGTCGAACTCACCGTGCGCGACAACGGCCCCGGCGTGCCGGCCGCCGCGCTGGCGCGGCTGGGCCAGCGCTTCTTCCGGCTGGACGAGCGCCAGCCCGGCACCGGCCTGGGCCTGGCCAGCGTGAGCGCCATCGCCCAGTTGCACCGCGCCAGCCTGGTGTTCGAGGACGCCGCGCCCGGCCTGCGCGTGCGCCTGAAACTGCCCGCCGGCTGACCGGCCGCCCAAACTAACCAAACATTCATCTTCCTGTCATGCACGGCGGGAAGCCGCCTTCCTACGATCGCCCCGCGCGCCGCCATGGCGCCGTTCCCCATACGTAGGAGGCAATTTTGGGAATCAAGAGTCAGAGAGACTTTTTTTCGGGCGCCATGTTCTGTGCGTTCGGCGTCGCGTTCGCCTGGGGCGCGACGAGCTACACCGTCGGCAACGCCGCGCGCATGGGGCCGGGCTACTTTCCGCTGATCGTGGGCGTGCTGATCGCGATCCTCGGCTCGCTGATCATGTTCAATTCGCTGCGCAGCGGCGGTGCGGATGGCGACCCGATCGGCAAGATCGCCTGGAAGCCGCTGTGCTACATCATCGGCGCCAACCTGGCCTTCGGCGTGCTGCTGGCGGGCCTGCCGTCCTTCGGTATCCCGGCCATGGGCCTGATCGTCGCGATCTACGCGCTGACCTTCATCGCCAGCATGGCGGGCGAGCAGTTCAACAAGAAGAGCGTGGCCATCCTGGCCACCGTGCTGGCCATTGGCAGCTACGTCGCGTTCGAACTCGCGCTGAAGCTGAACTTCCCGATCTGGCCGACCTTCATCGTCTGATCCAACACAGCGACAACAACACACCATGGATCTGATCAACAACCTCTCGATCGGCTTCGGCGTTGCGTTCACCTTCCAGAACCTCGCCTACGCCTTCGTCGGCTGCCTGCTGGGCACGCTGATTGGCGTGCTGCCCGGCATCGGCCCGGTGGCCACCATCGCCATGCTGCTGCCGGCGACCTATGCGCTGCCCCCCGTGGCCGCGCTGATCATGCTGGCCGGTATCTACTACGGCGCCCAGTACGGTGGTTCGACCACCGCCATCCTGGTCAACCTGCCCGGCGAGGCTTCCTCGGTCGTGACCGTGATCGACGGCTACCAGATGGCCCGAAAGGGCCGGGCCGGACCCGCGCTCGCGGCGGCCGGCCTGGGCTCGTTCTTCGCGGGCTGCGTGGGCACGCTGATCCTGGCCGCGTTCGCGCCGCCGCTGACCGAAGTGGCCTTCAAGTTCGGCCCGGCCGAGTACTTCTCGCTGATGGTGCTGGGCCTGATCGGCGCCGTGGTGCTGGCCTCGGGCTCGCTGCTCAAGGCCATCGCCATGATCATGCTGGGCCTGGCCTTCGGCCTC
>DATKFT010000472.1:0-8844 GCA_035544335.1 Pseudorhodoferax sp. | reverse complement strand
GCCGCGGCCCATGGCCGAGCGCCTGCGCGCCACGCTGCGCCGCGAGCCCGAGGCGCTGACCCCCAGCGCGCTGCGCCGCCTGCTCGCGCAGCTGCAGGCCGTGGTCGACCCGCATGTCAGCGAGGTCGAGGCCGGCCGCCGTGCCCAGCGCGTCATGGCCTGGTATGCGCTCGCGCAGGCCGGCGAGCGGCGCGAGCTCTGGCAGCTCCTGGTCGAGCAGTTCGCGCCCGATGCCGACGAGGTGCGCGCCGCGCGCGAGCACTACGACGCCGTGCTGGGCACGCCCGAGCAGGCCGCGGCCGAGCTCCGGCTGCGCAGCGCGTTTGTCTCGCCGCGCACGCGCATGCTGCAGCGCTTCGCGGTCGATCCGCAGGGCCTGCGCTTCCTCGTGGACCTGCGCGCCGAGCTCTTGCCGCAGCTCAAGGCCGAGCGCCAGCTGCAGCCGCTGGACGCCGAACTCGCCGCGCTGTTCTCGACCTGGTTCGACCTGCCCTTCCTGGAGCTGCGCCGCATCAGCTGGGACTCGCCGGCCTCGCTGATCGAAAAGCTCATCCAGTACGAGGCCGTGCACGACATCCGCAGCTGGGCCGACGTCAAGAACCGGCTCGACAGCGACCGGCGCTGCTACGGCTTCTTCCACCCGCGGCTGCCGAACGAGCCGCTGATCTTCGTCGAGGTGGCGTTGATCGACCACCTGGCCGGCGGCATCGCGCCGCTGCTGGACGAGCATGCCGCCGTGCACGAACTCGGCAAGGCGACGACGGCCATCTTCTACTCCATCAGCAACACGCAGACCGGGCTGCGCGGCGTGTCCTTCGGCGACTCGCTGATCAAGCGCGTGGTGGAAACGCTGCGCGAGGAGTTTCCCAAGCTCAAGCAGTTCGCCACGCTGTCGCCGATCCCGGGCTTTCGCGCCTGGCTCGCCAGGAACGCGCAGGCCATGCTCGCGCGCATGCCCGACAAGGCGCGCGCCGAACTGGGCCGCGCACTGGGCGCCAAGGCACCCGAGGCCGAGCATGTGATGGCCGCCACCGAGCGCGTGCTGACGCTGCAGGACAAGTCGCCCGCACGCCAGTTCCTGCTGCGCTGCGCGGCCGAGTACCTGGGCCGCGAACTCGACCAGGGCCGCCCGCTCGATCCCGTGGCGCGCTTCCACCTGGGCAACGGCGCGCGCGTGGAGCGCATCAACTGGGCCGGCGACCCCTCGCCCAAGGGCCTCAGGCAGTCCTGCGGGCTCATGGTCAACTATCTGTACGATCTGCGCCGGCTCGACAAGCACCGGGCCATGACGGTGGCGGGCAGCATCCCGCTGTCGTCCGAGGTCGAGCGGCTGTTGCTCTGAGCCGAGCCCGGGCCGCTCTTCCAGGGGTCCGGCACACCAGGGCGCGCAGACGCCTTTTTTTCGACAACAACAGGAGACAAGACATGCATGCATCCCTCACGCGCCGCGGCGCGCTGCGCCTCGCGGGCGCCGGCCTGCTGCCGGCCGCCCTCGCGCCACTGGCCGCGCACGCCCAGTCGGGCTGGCCGACCAAGCCCGTCACGCTGGTCGTGCCGTTCCCGGCCGGCGGCGGTACCGACGCGTTCGCGCGCCCGCTGGCGGCCCAGTTCGCCAAGCTCACGGGCAAGACGCTGGTCATCGACAACAAAGGCGGCGCCGGCGGCACCGTGGGCGCGAGCTTCGCGGCCAAGGGCCAGCCCGATGGCTACACCTTGTTCATGGGCGCCGTGCACCACGCCATCGCGCCCTCCATGTACCCCAAGCTCGACTACGACCTCGAGAAGGACTTCGTGCCGCTCGCGCTGCTGGCCAACGTGCCGCAGGTGGTGGTGGTGAATCCCAGGCGCGTGGACGCGAACGACATCCAGAGCTTTCTGGCGCTCGTCAGGCGCAACCCGGCACGCTACAACTACGCCTCGGCCGGTGCGGGCACCTCGCACCACCTGGCCGGCGAGCTGTTCAAGCAGCAGACGCAGACTTTCATCACGCACATCCCCTACCGCGGCGCGGGCCCCGCGCTGCAGGACCTGATCGCCGGCAACGTGGACGTGATGTTCGACGGCCTGGGCTCGTCCGCCGCGCACATCAAGGGCGGCCGCATCAAGCCGCTCATGGTGGCGGGCAGCAAGCGCAACCCGTCGCTGCCCGACGTGCCCTGTGCGGCCGAGGTCGGCCTGCCGGACTACACCGTGACCACCTGGTACGGCCTGTGGGCGCCCAAGGGCCTGCCGGCCGAGATCCAGGCCCGTGTGGTCGAGGAGGTGCAGCGTGCCGCCGCGACCGAAGAGATCCGCGCGGTCTGGGCCAGCAACGGTGCGGAGTTCGGCACGCTCACGCCTGCGCAGTTCGGCGGCTTCGTGGGCGCCGAAGTCAAGCGCTGGGCCGCCGTCGTGCGCGCGTCTGGCGCGAAACTCGAATAATCCCCTGTCTGCGCGTTGCGCGCTCCGCCGACCCCCAAGGGGGCACCGCCAGCGGCCTGGCAGAGCCAGGGCCAAAGCGGCCACTGGCATGGCCTGCTCCGCGGCCCTTCGTTCTGCGACACGCAGGCTGTGGCTGGCGGTGCGCAAGCCAGGCGCCGCACAATAGACAACTGATATGAGCACCGCAACCGAGAACCAGAACCTCTACGCCGCGCTGCGCGCGGCCTTCCCGGCCGACCTGGACGCCATCGCGATCGACGCCACCGAGCCCGGCGGCCAGCCTCTGCGCTACAGCTGGCGCGACCTGGAGCGCGCGAGCGCCATGGTGGCGAACCTGCTGGAGTCGCTCGAGCTGCCGCCGGCCTCGCGCATCGCCGTGCAGGTCGAAAAGTCGGTCGAGGCCGTGCTGCTGTACCTGGCCACGCTGCGCGCCGGCCACGTGTTCCTGCCGCTCAACACGGCCTACCAGAGCGCCGAGATCGGCTACTTCGTCGCCAACGCCGAGCCGGCCGTCGTGGTCTGCAGCCCGGCCAACCACGGCTGGGTCAGCAAGATCGCATTCCAGGCCGGCACGCGCTATGTGTTCACGCTGGGCGAGGACCGCAGCGGCACGCTGCTCGAACGCGCCTCGCACTGCAGCGACCAGCACCAGCCCGTGCAGCGCGCGGCCTCCGACCTGGCCGCCATCCTGTACACCAGCGGCACCACGGGCCGCAGCAAGGGCGCCATGCTGAGCCATGGCAACCTGCTCAGCAATGCCCGCGTGCTCAAGGACTACTGGGGCTGGAAGGAGGGCGACGTGCTGCTGCATGCGCTGCCCATCTTCCATGTGCACGGCCTGTTCGTGGCGCTGCATGGCGCGCTGCTCAACGGCAGCAAGATGCTGTGGCTGGCGAAGTTCGACCCCAGGGCCGCGATCGCCAAACTGCCCGAGGCCACCGTGTTCATGGGCGTGCCCACACTCTACGTGCGCATGCTGGCCGAGTCCGCGCTCACGAAGGAGGCCGTGCGCAACATGCGCTTGTTCATCTCGGGCTCGGCGCCGCTCTTGATCGAGACCTTCAAGGACTGGCAGGCGCGCACGGGCCACACCATCCTGGAACGCTACGGCATGAGCGAGACGGCCATGCTGACCTCCAACCCCTACCGTGCCGAGGACGGCGAGCGCCGCGGCGGCACCGTGGGTTTCCCCTTGCCGGGCGTGGACCTGCGCGTGGTCGACGACGCGGGCCAGCCCGTGCCGCAAGGCGAGATCGGCGGCATCCAGGTGCGCGGCCCCAACGTGTTCCAGGGCTACTGGCGCATGCCCGAGAAGACGGCCGAGGAGTTCACGCCGGACGGCTTCTTCAAGACCGGCGACGTGGGCCGTGTCGATGCCGAGGGCTACGTGACCATCGTGGGCCGCAGCAAGGACCTCATCATCAGCGGCGGCTACAACGTCTACCCGGCCGAGATCGAGGGTTTTCTGAACGAGATGCCGGGCGTGGCCGAGAGTGCCGTGGTCGGCGTGCCGCACCCGGACTTCGGCGAGGTCGGCGTGGCCGTGCTGATCGGCAAGCCCGGTGCGGCCCTGGACGGCGAGGCACTGCTGGCCGCGCTCAAGCAGCAGCTGGCCAACTTCAAGATCCCCAAGCGGGCCTTTGTGGTGGACAGCCTGCCGCGCAACACCATGGGCAAGGTGCAGAAGAACCTGCTGCGCGACCAGCACCGGGGCTTGTTCGGCTGATTCAGCCGGGCAGGGCGGGCGAGACGCCCAGCCGGCGCGCCGCGCGGCGCAGATTGGCGCGGTCCATGCCGAGTTCGCGGGCCGCCGCCGCCCAGTTGTGGCGGTGGCGCGCAAGGCTCTGCGTGATCAGCCGCCGTTCGTAGGCGTCCAGCGCGCTGCGCAGCGGCAGCGGGGCCTGGACGGCCGGGCCGGGCGGTGGCGCAGGGTCGTCCGTCCCGGTCGGCCCATGGTCCGGCGCGAGGCCCAGGTCACGCGCTGTCAGCGTGAGCAGCCTTGGCCGCCTGGCCAGGCCCGACAAGGCCTTGAGCGCGCTGCGCGCGATGACATGCTCGAGCTCCCGCACATTGCCGGGCCAGGCATGGCCGAGCAGGCCGGCCTGGGCATCTGGCGCCAGGCGCAGGCCGGTCAGCCCCAGGCGTGACCGGTTCTCCTCGAGGAAGAAGCCGGCGATCAGCAGCACGTCGTTGCCGCGCTCACGCAGCGGCGGAACCAGCAGCGGGTAGACGCTGAGCCGGTGGTAGAAGTCCGGGCGGCAGCGGCCATGGCGGACCTCGTCGGCCAGGTCGCGGTTCGTCGCCGCGACGATGCGCACGTCGACATGGTGCTCCCGGTCCGAGCCCACGCGCTGCAGCTGGCCGCTCTGCATCACGCGCAGCAGCTTGGCCTGCACCGCCAGCGGCAGCTCGCCCACCTCGTCCAGGAACAGCGTGCCGCCGTCGGCCAGCTCGAACTTGCCCTTGCGGTCCTGCGTGGCACCCGAGAAGGCGCCGCGCACGTGGCCGAAGAGTTCGCTTTCCACGAGATGCTCGGGCAGTGCCGCGCAGTTGATCGAGACCAGCGGCTGCGTGGCGCGCGGGGAGGCCGCGTGCAGTGCGGACGCCACCAGCTCCTTGCCGGTGCCGGTTTCGCCCCTGATCAGGACGGTCAGCTCGCTGTTCCCCGCCGTGCGGATCTCCTGGTGCAGCGCCGCCATCACCGCACTGCGGCCGATGAGCCGGCGCCCGCCTGGCTGGGTGCTCGCGGCAAGCCGGAAATCCTGTGCCCGCTCGCGCTCCAGGGACAGGCTGTGGGAGAGCTGGGCGAGCCGCTCGGCGGCAGCGACGGTGGCCGCCGCCATGCTTGCGAACAGGCGCAGTGCATCCTTGTCGACCTGCGCGAACCTGCCGGCCGCCAGCGCATCCAGCGTGAGCAGGCCCCAGGGCTTGCCGTCGACGCTCAGCGCACAACCCAGGCAGTCATGGACCGCGAGGCGGCCCCGGGCGTCGTCGACCAGGCCGTCGTAGGGATCGGGCAGCGGGCTGTCCGCATCGAAGCTGCGGGGGCCGTCGTGCGCCATCAAGGCGGCGAAGCGCGGATGCTCGTGCACGCGGAAGCGCCTGCCCAGGGTGTCTGCGCTGAGCCCGCGGACCGCCAGCGGCACCAGCGCGTCGCCCTCGAGCCGCAGCAGCGCGCACGCGTCGCAGCGAAAGAGGTCTTCGACGGCCCGCAGCAGCCTGTCGTAGCGCTGCGGCCCCTCGAGTTCGTGGGACAGGTCGCGCACCAGCGGCAACACGGCCTGGAGCAGTTCGGATGGGGTCAATTGCACTCCATGAAGGGTTCAATCGACTCTACCAAAGTGGGGTCTATTTGACCCTTGGCGCGGCCAGTGCCTTGATTTGCATGGGGTCGCTGGCTGGCACGCGTCTTGAGATGTGGATGGACTTTCAACCGAACAAGGCATCCATGCTCAGCGCAGAACACCAAGCCATCGTCCGTGCCACCGTGCCGCTGCTCGAAACCGGCGGCGAAGCGCTCACGCGCCACTTCTACGAGCGGCTGTTGCGCGACCATCCCGAGGTCCGCCCCTTCTTCAACCAAGCCCACCAGCACAGCGGCAGCCAGCAGCGCGCGCTGGCCAACGGCGTGCTGATGTACGCCAAGAACATCGACCGGCTCGAAGCGCTGGGCGAGCTGGTCGGCGTGATCGTCGCCAAGCACGTCTCGCTGCAGATCCAGCCCGAGCATTACCCCGTCGTGGGTGCCTGTCTGCTGGCTTCGATCCGCGACGTGCTGGGGGCCGAGCTGGCCACGGACGCCGTGCTCGCGGCCTGGGGCGCGGCCTACGGCCAGCTGGCGGACATCCTGATCGGCGCCGAGCAGGCCGCCTACGACAAGGTCGCGGCGCAGCCCGGCGGCTGGCGCGGCGGCCGTTTGTTCACGGTGGTCGAGCGCCACATGGAGAGCGCCGAAATCCTGTCGCTCAGGCTGCAGCCCGCGGATGGGGGCGCCGTCATGCAGCACCAACCGGGCCAGTTCATCGGCCTGCGCCTGACGGTCGATGGCCAGGAGGTCCGGCGCAACTACTCGCTGTCGGCCGCGGCCGATGGGCGCAGCCTGCGCATCAGCGTCAAGCGCGAGCCCGGCGGCACGGTGTCACGGCACCTGCACACGGCGGTGCGCGTGGGCGATGCGCTCGAGGTCTTCGCGCCGGCCGGCAGCTTCGTGCTGCGCGACGGCGACAGGCCCTTGGTGTTCATCAGCGGTGGCGTCGGCATCACGCCCGTGATGGCCATGCTGCAGGCCGCGGTGGCCGATGGCCGCCAGCGTCCCGTCACCTTCATCCACGCCGCCCGCCGCGCCGAGGTGCATGCCTTCCGCGAGGCCACCGACGCGCTCGCGCGGCAACACCCCCAGGTCGCGCGCTTTTACTGCTACGAAGAGCCGCAGGCCGAGCCGGGCGCAGACCGTCCCGATGCCGTGGGCCGGCTCACGGCCGAACACCTGCAGGCATGGCTGCCGCCGTCGCGCGATGTGGACGCCTATTTCCTGGGACCCGTGCCGTTCATGAAGGCCGTCAAGGCCCAGCTGGCCAGCCTGGGCATCCCGCCCGCGCAGACGCATTGCGAGTTCTTCGGGCCGGCCAGGGCCCTGGTCTGAGCGCCCGAGCTGGAGCGCAAGGCGCCGCTGCTGCCACCGCTGGCCACGGGGGCCAGGCACTTGGGCTGAGCGTTCTGCAGGTCCAGCGGGCCGCGCTGCCGGTCCGTCTGGCGGCGACGGCGCTCCTCAGCCCGCGCCGCGCTGCTGCCCCAGCAGCTTGAACGCGAGAGCTCCCGAGCACCAGCCCCATGGCGTAGCGCTGCACGGCCAGCCACAAGCGGTTGCGCGCGAACCACAGCGCGACCTGGGCCGCGGACAGCGTGACCAGCAGGTTGACCGCCGCGCCGATGCAGACCTGGGTGCTGCCCAGCACCAGGCTTTGCACGAGCACGGAGCCCGCGTCTGCCGTGATGAACTGCGGCAGCACCGACAGGTAGAAGACCGCGACCTTGGGGTTCAGCACGCTCGTGAGCAAGCCCAGCGTGAACAGCTTGCGCGGCGACTCCGCGCGCAGGGCCCGCGCCTCGAACGCGGAGCGCGCGCCCGGGCGCACGGCCTGCCAGGCCAGCCACAGCAGGTCCATGGCGCCTGCGAATTCCAGCACCTCGTAGGCCAGCGGCACCGCGAGCAACAGCGCGCTGAGGCCGGCGCGGCCGAGACCATGTGCACGCTGAAGCCCAGCACCACGCCCAGCCAGGACATGAACCCGGCCGTGCCTCCCTGGCAGATGGAGCGTGAGATCAGGTAGACCATGTTGGGGCCGGGGGTCACGGCCATCGGCAGCGCAGCGGCCGCAAAGAGCAGGTGCTTGCTGGTCGACGGCATGCGGTCCTCCGCGGATGCGGTTTCTGGGCGCGCCGGTCTGGCGCAGGCCCCCCAGCTTGCCAGCGGGTGCAGCAGCCGGGGACGGACGGCGCTGCGCGACATGCGCCATTCGGCGGACGTGGTCCGATGGTGTGCCTTGGCAGGGCAGCGTACACAGATGCGCGCGGCTGCGTCTGCGTGCGCGCTGTGCGTCATCGAGGCTTCACGGTCGGTGCCTACATTGCGGCCACGCTGACTGGCGTCGGCGTCCCATCCGTTCCCCACCATCGACCAGGAACCCCAAGAATGCACTCCACCCATTTCGCGTTCCCGCGCACGAAGGCCTTGTCATGAGCCGCCGCGACTTTCTGCGCACCATGGCCCAGGCCGGCGGCGCCAGCGCCGTGCTGGCCAGCTTCCCCCCTGCCATCCAGCGCGCGCTGGCCCTGCCGGCCAACCAGCGCACGCGCACGCTGCAGGACGTCGAGCACATCGTCGTGCTCACGCAGGAGAACCGCAGCTTCGACCACTACTTCGGCACGCTGGCAGGCGTGCGCGGCTTCGGCGATCCGTTCCCGGTGCCCGTGAAGGACCGCCAGAACCTGTTCAACCACAAGTCCGTCTTCGTGCAGCAGACCGTCGGCGGCCCGCCCGTGCCGGGCCGGCCCAACTGGCCCACGAGCAAGCCCATCGCCCCGTTCCGCCTCAACACCGAGCAGGACTTCCCGGTCATGCGCGTGGCCGGCACGCCGCACTCGTGGACCGACGCACAACTGGCCTGGGACCATGGCCGCATGAACGACTGGTGCACGGCCAAGCAGAACCACTCGATGGGCTACTACGCCGAAGGCGACCTGCCGTTCCAGTTCGCGCTGGCGCGGGCCTTCACGCTGTGCGACCACTACCACTGCGCGACGCAGACCGGCACCAACACCAACCGCCTGTTCCTGTGGACCGGCCACAACGATCCGCTGGCCGTGGCCGGTGGCCCCTCGACGGACAACAGCCGCGACAGCTTCAACACCAACCAGGCGACC
>DATKFT010000471.1:0-10526 GCA_035544335.1 Pseudorhodoferax sp. | reverse complement strand
GCTGGACGGCGTCCAACGCATCGACCTGCATTTCCCCAAGTTCACGGACGGCCGCGCCTACAGCCAGGCCTACCTGCTGCGCCGCCGGCTCGGTTTCGCGGGCGAGATCCGCGCCACGGGCGACGTGCTGATCGACCAGCTCGTGCAGATGGCGCGTTCGGGCTTTTCGACGGCCGTGCTGCGCCAGGGGCTGTCGGCGGACGCGGCCCAGCGCCAGTTCGACCGCTTCAAGGGCTTCTACCAGGGCGATGCTGCGCATCCCGCGCCTCACTTCGCCGACGCCGGCAACGCAGCGGCCTACGCGGCCAAAGCCGAGCGCCAGGTCGCCGCCTGAGCGCTCGGGGAATCAGCCATGCCCAACATCGACCTCGCCCGCATCAACACCGAATTCGGCCGCAACGCGCCCGCGCTGGTGGATTGGGCCCTCGGTTTGCACCAGCCGGCCATCGTCACCACCAACTTCCGCCCGTTCGAGGCGGTCATCCTGCACCTGGTGACGCAAGTGAAGCCGGATGTGCCGGTGGTCTGGATGGACAACGGTTACAACACCGAGGCCACCTACCGCTTCGTCGACGAAGTCACCCAGCGCCTGAAGCTGAACCTGCACGTGTACCTGCCGCGCCGCTCGCGTGCGCACCGTGAAGCCGTGGAAGGCGCCACGCCTGCGCTGGACGACCCGCGGCACCAAGCCTTCACCGAGGAAGTGAAGCTGGAGCCCTTCACCCGCGCGCTGCGCGAGATGGCGCCCAAGGTCTGGTTCACCGCCCTGCGCGCGACCGACACCGCCGTGCGCGCCCAGATGGAGCCGGTGAGCCTCAACCCCGACGGCCTGATCAAGGTCGCGCCCTTGCTGCACTGGTCGTCCAAGGAACTGCACGACTACTGCAAAGCCCACGACCTGCCCAACAACTTCGACTATGTGGACCCCACCAAGGGTGAGGACAACCGCGAATGCGGCCTGCACTTGAGCCACTGAAGCCCACCTGAACCGATCAGGCCCCTCCTGGCTCACCGAAAAAGCGATCCAACCATGAACGCCCGCACCCAATTCGAAGAACAGCCCGACGTGCTGCACCCGCCCGTGGCCCATGCACCGCTGGCCAACGCCCAGCTCGACGCACTGGAAGAAGAAGCCATCTTCGTGCTGCGCGAGGTCGCCGCAGCGTTCGAGCGCCCCACCCTGCTGTTCTCGGGCGGCAAGGATTCGCTGGTGCTGCTCAAGTGCGCCGAGAAGGCATTCGGCGCCGGCCGCATCCCGTATCCGCTGCTCATGATCGACACCGGCCACAACTTCCATGAGGTGACCGATTTCCGCGACCAGCGTGCCAAGGAACTCGGTGCCGAGCTCATCGTGCGCAGCGTGGAAGATTCCATGGCCCGCGGCACCGTGCGGCTGGCGCACCCGGGCGAGTCGCGCAACGTGCACCAGTCGGTCACCTTGCTCGAGGCCATCGAGGAATTCCGCTTCGACGCGCTGATCGGCGGCGCGCGCCGCGACGAGGAGAAGGCCCGCGCCAAGGAGCGCATCTTCTCGCACCGCGACAGCTTCGGCCAATGGCAGCCCAAGGCCCAGCGCCCCGAGCTCTGGACGCTGTTCAACACCCGGCTGCAGAGCGGCGAGCACTTCCGCGTGTTCCCGATCTCCAACTGGACCGAGCGCGACGTCTGGCAGTACATCGCGCGCGAGAACATCGCCCTGCCCTCGCTGTACTACAGCCACGAGCGCACGGTCGTGGAACGCCGCGGCCTGCTCGTGCCCGTGACCGAGCTCACGCCGTTGAAGGACGGCGAGACCGCCGAGCGTCGCCAGGTGCGCTTTCGCACCGTGGGCGACATCACCTGCACCTGCCCGGTCGAAAGCCTGGCCAGCACGCCCGAAGAGATCGTCGTGGAAACGCTGCTGTCCGACGTCAGCGAGCGCGGTGCCACGCGCATGGACGACAAGACCTCCGAGGCGTCCATGGAAAAGCGCAAGAAGGACGGATATTTCTGATGACTGCCACCACGCTGGAACACCCGGCCCATGCCCAGGCCACCGAGGCCGCCAACGACGCCGCCCCGACCGCAGCCCTGAAGTTCATCACCTGCGGCTCGGTCGACGACGGCAAGAGCACGCTGATCGGCCGCCTGCTCGTGGACAGCAAGGCCGTGCTGTCCGACCAGCTCGCCGGCGTGCAACGCCATGGCGAGGACGGCCGCGAGACCGACCTCGCGCTGCTGACCGACGGCCTGTCGGCCGAGCGCGAGCAAGGCATCACGATCGACGTGGCCTACCGCTACTTCTCGACCACCAGGCGCAAGTTCATCATCGGCGACACGCCCGGCCATGAGCAGTACACGCGCAACATGGTCACGGCCGCATCGAGCGCCGACGCGGCCGTGCTGCTGGTCGACGCGACCAAGCTGGCCTGGCAGGACGCCGCATTCCCGCTGCTGGCGCAGACGCGCCGCCATGCGCTCTTGGTGCAGCTGCTGCGCGTGCCGTCCATCGTGTTCGCGGTGAACAAGCTCGACGCCGTGGCCGACGCCCAACAGGCCTACACCCGCATCGAAGCCGCGCTGCGCGCCTTCGCGCAAGAGGCCGGCATCGCCGTGGAAGCCATCGTGCCGGTCTCCGCGCTCAAGGGCTGGAACGTGGTCGATCCTGCCCCCCCCTCCACCGACGGCAGCCACTGGTGCGGCTACCACGGCCCCAGCCTGCTGCGCATCCTCGAAGGGTTGTCCAACACGCCGGCCGAGACCGGCCTGCCGCTGGCCTTCCCGGTGCAGTGGGTCGAGAAGTTCTCCTCGTCCTCCGACACCAGCCAGGGCCGCCGCGTGTTCTGGGGCCGCGTGGCCACGGGCCAGGCCGCGGTCGGCCAACGCGTGCGCATTCTTCCGAGCGGCCAGAGCGCCACCATCGCGCGCGTGCTGAGCCATGTGCGTGAGGAGCGCGACGTGGCCGCCGGCCACAGCGCGGGCATCGTGCTGGACCGCGAGCTCGATGTCTCGCGCGGCGACTGGCTGCTGGCCGAGGCCGAGGACGGCGCGGCCCTGCCGCACAGCCGCGAGATCGGCGCCACCATCGCCTGGATGGACGACGAGCCGCTCGTGCCCGGCCGCGCCTACTGGGCGCTGCACGGCCACCGCTGGGTCAAGGCCAAGGTGCGCCGCATCGTGCACAAGCTCGACATCCACACGCTGGCCGAGCAGGACGCCGCCCAGCTCGAGGCCAACGCCATCGGCGAGGTCGAGCTGGTACTGCAGGACAGCATCGCCACGCTGCCCTACCGCCAGTCGCGCGCGCTGGGCGCGCTGGTGCTGGTCGACCAGGCCTCGCACAAGACCGCTGCCGCCGTGCTGGTGCGCTGAACCGCACCCGCTGCCACGTGCTCCACCCATGCCGGCCAAAGGGCCGCGCACCGGGTGCGGCGCAAATGTCCCTAAAATCGCGGGTTTCCCTCTGCGGCCCGCCCGCCCGCACCACCCAAGCACCATGACCCACGTCGTTTCCGAAAACTGTATCCGCTGCAAATACACCGATTGCGTCGACGTGTGTCCCGTGGATTGCTTCCGGGAAGGCCCGAACATGCTGGTGATCGACCCGGACGAGTGCATCGACTGCGCGGTCTGCATTCCCGAGTGCCCGGCCAACGCCATCTTCGCCGAGGAAGATCTGCCGGCCGACCAGTTGGCCTTCATCAAGCTCAACGCCGAGCTCGCGCTGGCCGACGGCTGGAAGAGCATCACCAAGCGCAAGCCCGCGCTGCCCGATGCCGACGAGTGGAAAGACAAGCCGAACAAGATCGCCGAACTGGTGAAGTGACGACGGCATGCGCGTGATCGAAACCGACGCGCTCATCCTCGGCGCCGGCCCCGCCGGCCTGTTCCAAGCCTTCCAGCTGGGCCTGCAGGAGCTGCACAGCCACATCGTCGACGTGCTGCCCTATGCGGGTGGCCAGTGCGCCGCGCTGTACGCCGACAAGCCCATCTACGACATCCCCGGCGTGCCGGTCTGCACGGGGCGCGAACTCGTCGCCTCGCTGCAGCAGCAGATCGCGCCGTTCGCGCCGCAGCTGCACCTGGGCCAGGAGGTCACGGCGTTCAGCACCCTCGCCGACGGCCGCCTGCAGCTGACCACGAGCGCGGGCACGCAGTTCGTCGCCCGCGCGCTGTTCATCGCGGCCGGCATCGGCGCCTTCCAGCCGCGCCGGCTGCGCATCGAGGGCATCGCTGCCTTCGAGGGCGTTTCCCTGCACTACCACCTGCCCGAACACCAGGCCATGGCCGGCCGCCACCTGGTCGTCGCCGGTGGTGGCGAGGAGGCCGTGGCCGCCGCCCTCGCCTGCGCGCAGGCCGCGCCGGCGTCGCTGACCCTGCTGCACCGGCGCGACACCTTCGAGGCCGAGCCGGCCCAGTTGGCCGCCCTGCAGGCGCTGCGCGACGCGGGCCGCGCCCAGGTCGTGACCGGCCAGCCCACGGGCTTCGTCGCCAACGCGCAGGGCCAGCTCGCGCAGCTCGTGCTGAGCCATGCCGAGGGCCCGGACACATCGCTGGCGCTGGACCTGCTGCTGGTCCGGCAGGGCCTGTCGCCAAAGCTCGGCACCATCGCCGACTGGGGCCTTGCCATGGAACGCAAACAGCTGGCCGTGGATCCGGCCCGCTGCGCGACCAGCCTGCCGGGCGTCTACGCCGTGGGCGACATCAACCACTACCCGGGCAAGAAGAAGCTGATCCTGTGCGGCTTCCACGAGGCCACGATGGCGGCCTACGACGCGGCCGAGCGGCTGCAGACGGCGCGCAAGGTGGTGGTCGAGTACACGACCACCTCGACACGCCTGCACGGTCTGCTGGGCGTCTGAAGCGCCGGCGGGCCGGTCCGCGCCCGCCCGGGTGATCCACCCGCCCCGCTGGCGCGTACCAGCGGCATGACGCGCAATCCCGACGTTTCTGCGGCCATCGCGCTGCGCTGGGCCGAACAGGGCCGGCTGCCCGACCGTGTGGTCCGCAGCGGCATCCGCCACCTGCTGCGCCAGCGTCTGGCCGAGTTGCACAGCGGCGACGCCGAGGCCGGCGCCCGGCGCACGCAGGAATTCCTCGCGCAGATGCGCGTGGCCCCGCTGGCACCGCTGCCCGAGAAGGCCAACGAACAGCACTACGAGCTGCCCGCCGCCTTCTTCGCCGGCGTGCTGGGCCCGCACCGCAAGTACAGCAGCGGCCACTGGGCGCCCGGCGTGCAGACCCTGGCCGAGGCCGAGGCCGCCGCGCTCGCGGTGACCTGCGAACGGGCCGGCCTGCAGGACGGCCAGCAGGTGCTGGAGCTGGGCTGCGGCTGGGGTTCGCTGTCCTTGTGGATGGCAGAGCACTACCCGAACAGCCGGATCACGGCACTGTCCAATGCGGCTGCGCAGCGCGCCCACATCGAGGCCCAGGCGCTGGCGCGCGGCCTGCCCAACCTGCGCGTGCTGACCTGCGACATCAACCGCTTCGACACCGACCAGCGCTTCGACCGCGTGGTCTCGGTCGAGATGTTCGAGCACCTGCGCAACTGGCCGCGCGCCTTCGCCCAGGTGGCGCGCTGGCTGGCGCCCGAGGGCCTCTTCTTCCTGCACGTGTTCGCGCACCGCGAGGCCCCCTACGCCTTCGAGCCGCGCGACGCAAGCGACTGGATGAGCCGGTATTTCTTCTCGGGCGGCATGATGCCCAGCGACGACCTCGCGCTGCACTGCCAGGGCGACCTGCAGCTGCGCCAGCAGTGGCGCTGGGACGGACGCCACTACGCGCGCACGGCCGCCGCCTGGCTGGCCAACATGGACGCCCGGCACGACCGGCTGGCGCCGCTGCTGGCCGCCACCTACGGCCAGGACCAGGCCGCGCTGTGGTGGCAGCGCTGGCGCCTGTTCTTCATGGCCGTGGAGGAGCTGTTCGGCCATGCCGAGGGCCAGCAGTGGTGGGTCAGCCACTACCTGTTCGCGCGGCGTGCCGCATGAGCAGGGACATGGGCCTGCCTGCCATTGCCCTGGCCGGCCTGGCCTTCGCCAGCCTGCTCGCGGTGCTGGCCTGGATCGCCAGCCTGGTGCGCCGCGACGCCAGCCTGGTCGACCGCGTCTGGGCGCTGCTGATCGTCGGCGCAGGCTGGGTCTACTGGGTGCTGTGGCCCACGCCGTCCGAGCGCGGCCTGGCCATGCTGCTGCTGGCCAGCCTGTGGGCGCTGCGGCTCAGCGCGTTCATCACCTGGCGCAACTGGGGCCATGGCGAAGACCGGCGCTACCAGGCGATCCGCGCGCGCAACCAACCCGGCTTTGCGTGCAAGAGCCTGGTGCTGGTGTTCGGCCTGCAGGCGCTGCTGGCCTGGCTCGTGTCGGCGCCGCTGCTGGCCGGGCTGGCCGCCGGTGGACCGCTGCACTGGCTGGCCGCGCCTGGCCTGCTGCTGGCCGCCTTCGGCCTGCTGTTCGAAACCGTGGCCGACCTGCAGCTGGCCCGCTTCAAGGCCCGCGCCACGCACACCGACCAGGTCATGGACCAGGGCCTGTGGCGCCATTCGCGCCACCCCAACTACTTCGGCGAGGCCTGCGTCTGGTGGGGCCTGTGGCTCGCCGCGCTGGCCGGCGGCTGGACGGCGGCCTGGAGCATCGTGGCGCCGCTGTTGATGACGGTGCTGCTGCTCAAGGTCTCGGGCGTGCGCCTGCTGGAGCAGGACATCGCCGAGCGCCGCCCGGCCTACCGCGACTACGTGGCCCGCACCAATGCCTTCTTCCCCGGTCCGGTGCGCCCGCATGCGGATTGAGCGCCCCGTCCTGCTGGCCTGGCTGCTCGCCGCGCTGCCCGGCCTGGCCGTCGCGCAGCAATTCGAGGTGACGCTGGACGAGCAGCCCATCGGCACCCACCGCTTCACGCTAGGCGGCACGCCGCAGGCGCGCACGGTGCACAGCGAGGCCGCGTTCGCCGTCAAGCTGCTCGGCCTGACCGTGTACCGCTACCACCACCAGACCAGCGAGCAGTGGCGCGGCGACTGCCTGGCCGCACTGGACGCGAGCACCGACGACGATGGCAAGCCGAGCAGGGTGCTGGCGCAGACCGCAGGTGAGGTGCTGGAGGTCACCGGCCCGGCCGGCGTGCTCCGCCTGTCCGGCTGCGTGATGGGCTTCGCCTACTGGAACCCGGCCATGCGCCTGCAGACGCAGCTGCTCAATGTCCAGACCGGCCGTCTGGAGGCCGTCCGCGTGCGGCGCATGGGCGGCACCGGCCTGCTGGACGTGCATGGCCAGCCGCAGCCGGCCGAACGCTGGCGCATCGAGGGGCCTGCGCATCCGGTCGATGTCTGGTACACGCCTGCGGGTGAATGGGTGGGCCTGGATTCGACCGTGCGCGGCGGCAGGCAGCTGCGCTACCGCTTGCGTTGAACTCATGTGGCCCCCACGCTCCCCGCCAGGCGTGGTTCGCTGCCCTCCAGGGGGGCGAGCTTGCTTGGGACGGCCCGGCGCTGACGCTCAGACGGCCTCGACCAGCCGCTGGAAGCCGCGCGCACGGAACTGCTCCAGCACGAAATCCACGAACACGCGCGTGCGCGCGGGCAGCAGCTTCTTGGCCGGGTAGTACAGCGACACCGGCCCCGCGTCGGCCGACCAGCCCGGCAGCACACGCACCAGCGCCCCGCTCTGCAGCCAGGGCACGACGAACGCCATGGGCAGCAGCGCCACGCCCAGGCCCATCATGGCCGCCTGGCAGATCGCCTCGGGGTCGTCGAACACCACGCGCGTGCGCATCGCGGCAGCCGCCACCTCGCCATCGGCACGGCGCAAGGTGTAGTGGTAGAGGCGCCCGTTCTGGCTGGAGCGCCGCGCGATGCCGTCCACTGCCGCCAGATCGGACGGATGAAGCGGCAGCGGCCGCCCCGCCAGGAAGGCCGGCGCCGCCACCGCCACGATCAGCACGCGGCCCAGTTCGCGCGCGACCATGCCGGGCTTCAGGTCCAGCCCGCTGCCGATGCCGGCGTCGAAGCCTTCGCCGATCAGGTCGACCTGCCGGTTCTCGAAGCGCCAGTCGGGCAGCACCGCCGGGTAGCGCTGCAGGAACTCGCCGAGCAGCGGCACCAGGTAGGCGCGGCCGAAGGCCTGGCCCATGCTCACGCGCAGCGTGCCGGCCGGCTGGCGGTCCTGCTCGGCCGCGTGGCCCACCGCATCCGACAGCGTGGCCAGCGCGCCGCCCACCTGGGCCAGCAGCCGCTCGCCGCCCTCGGTCAGCGTCAGCTTGCGTGTGCTGCGCTGGAACAGGCGCACGCCCAGTTCGGCCTCGAACCGCGCCACGTTCTTGCTGACCGCCGCCGGCGTCAACGCCAGCAGCCGTGCGGCCGCCGAGAAGCTGCCGCGCTCGGCGGATTTGACGAAGCATTCCAGGTGGCTCAGGTGGGTCATGCGCCTATTTTCAACCTGTGGTTGAAACAGATCCATCTCACTTGTGGCTACTGCGATCAGGAGATCGTCCCGACACTGCAGGCACCCACCACCCACCGGAGTCCCGACATGGCCGCATCCACCCCCTCTTCTCCTCTCCTGGCCGGCAAGGCCGCCTTCGTCACGGGCGGCGCCCGCGGCATCGGCGCGGCCATCGTGCGCCGCCTGGCGCGCGACGGCGCGTTTGTTGCCTTCAGCTACGCCGGCTCCGAGGCCGCGGCGCGCGCGCTGGCGGCCGAGATCGAAGGCAGCGGCGGCCGCGCGCTGGCCCTGCAGGCCGACAGCGCCGACGCCGCCGCACTGCGCGCCGCCATCGACCAGGCCGCGGCGCACTTCGGCCGGCTCGACATCCTCGTCAACAACGCCGGCGTGGCCGTGATGGGCGAACTCGACAGCTTCCGCCTCGAAGACCTGGACCGCACGCTGGCCGTCAATGTGCGCGCCGTCTTCGTCGCCGTGCAGGCGGCCGCGCGCCACATGGGCGAAGGCGGGCGCATCGTCAACATCGGCAGCACCAACGCCGAGCGCATGCCCTGGGCCGGCGGCGCCGTCTACGCGATGAGCAAGGCGGCCATCGTGGGGCTCACACGCGGCCTGGCGCGCGACCTCGGGCCGCGCGGCATCACGATCAACAACGTGCAGCCCGGCCCCGTGAACACCGACATGAACCCGTCCGACGGCCCGATGGCGGCCGGCATGCACGGCCTGATGGCCGTGAACCGCCACGCCCACCCCGGCGAGATCGCCGGCATGGTCGCCTACCTGGTCGGCCCCGAGGCCGGCATGGTCACGGGCGGCAGCCTGCTCATCGACGGCGGCTTCGCGGCCTGATTGCAGCTTGAAACAATTGCGTGGGCCCGGCGCCAGGCGATCAGGGGTTTACCCGTCCATCAAATAGCTCGAAAGATCGAAAGAATTTGTGCGCTTCCATACCAAATAGGAGACAGCACATGACGATCACGCGGCGCCAGCTCGCCTTTTCCGCCCTGGGCAGCACCTTCCTGGCCGGCTGCGCCAGCCCACCGGCCCTGCCGCGCACCGAGGTGTCGGCCGACCGGCTCGGCCGCATCGCGCCGGCGCTCAACGCACAGGTGGGCATCGGCACCTTCCCGGGCGCTGTGTCGCTGGTGGCGCAGGACGGCAGGATCGTGCACCACGAGGCCGTGGGCTTTCTGGACGCGGCCAAGACGCGCCCGATGCCGCGCGACGCGATCTTCCGGCTCGCCTCCATGACCAAGCCCATCACCTCGGTCGCCACCATGATGCTGGCCGAGCAGGGCCAGCTCAAGATCAACGACCCGGTCACCAACTGGCTGCCCGAGCTCAAGAACCTCAAGGTGGAGACGCCCCAGGGCGACGTGGCGCTGGCCCGGCCCATCACGGTGCAGGACCTGCTCATGCACACGGCCGGCTTCGTCTACGGGCCGGCCAGCCCCTCGCCGCGCATCGCCAAGCTCTACGCCGAGCTCAACATCGAGTCGCTGGAGACCGACATCGGGGGCGACGAGATGCTCAAGCGCCTGGGCACCATCCCGCTGCTGTACCAGCCCGGCACCACCTGGTTCTATTCCATCGCCACCGACGTGCTGGGCCTCCTGCTCGAGCGCGTGTCGGGCAAACGTCTGGACGCGCTGACGCAGGAGCTGCTGCTGGGCCCGCTGGGCATGGCGGACACCGCCTGGTGGGTGCCGCCGGCCAAGCGCACGCGCCTGGCCGAGACGCTGGACAGCGACGCGCAGAAGTCGCCCATGCTGCGGGCCTACCGCCAGGACAGCGACCCGGCCCCGCGCCAGTACCTCAAGGGCGGTGCCGGCCTGGTCGGCACGGGCGCGGACTACCTCAAGTTCGCGCAGATGGTGCTCAACGGCGGCACCGACGGCCGCACGCGCTACCTGTCGCGCAAGACCACCGAATTCATGCTGTCCGACCACCTGGTCGGCAAGGCCGGCGTGCCCAGTGCCACGACGGGGCCGGGCTATGGCTTCGGCCTGGGCTGGGGCGTGCGGCTCTACGACGGCGTGGGCTGGACGCCGGGAAGCAGGGGCGACGCGATGTGGGCCGGCGCCTGGGGCACGAGCTTCTGGATCGACCCGC
>DATKFT010000470.1:0-1656 GCA_035544335.1 Pseudorhodoferax sp. | reverse complement strand
TGCTGGTGCCGCAGCAGGCCGTGACGCGCGCGCCGGACGGCAGCGCTTCGTCGCTGGTCGTGGGGCCTGACGACAAACTCGTCAAGCGCGCTGTGGTGGTCGGCCGCGCCGTCGCCAACCGCTGGCAGGTGCTGGAAGGCCTGCAGGCCGGCGACCGCGTGCTGGTCGAGGGCTCGCAGCGCGCCCGCGTGGGCGATCTCGTGCGCGCCAGCGAAGTCGTGCCCAAGACCGGCTCCGGAGCGCCGGCGCCAGTCAACGGCAAGGGCGGCCCCGGCGCCGGTTCGGTGGCCAGCGCCAGTCCGCTGGTCGACGCCAAGATCGTGCGCTGAGCGCCAGGAATCCAGTCCATGGCGCATTTCTTCATCGAGCGCCCCATCTTCGCGTGGGTGCTGTCCATCATCGTGATGCTCGCGGGGATCATGTCGATCCGCACGCTGCCCCTCGAGCAGTACCCCGACATCGCGCCGCCGCGCGTGTCCGTGGGCTCCACCTACACCGGCGCCTCGGCCAAGACGGTCGAGGACTCGGTGACCCAGATCATCGAGCAGCAGATGAAGGGGCTGGACAACCTGCTGTACATGCAGAGCAGCAGCAACTCCTCGGGCCAGTCGCGCATCACGCTGACCTTCGCGCCGGGCACCGACATCGACGTGGCCCAGATGCAGGTGCAGAACAAGATGCAGCCGGCCATGTCGCGCCTGCCGCAGCAGGTGCAAAGCCGCGGCGTGTTCGTGACCAAGGGCGGCAACGACTTCCTGATGGTCATCGCCTTCTACTCGGGCGACGGCACGGCCTCGGCCGTGGACGTGGGCGACTACATCAACAGCAACCTCGTGGACGTGATCAGCCGCGTCGACGGCGTGGGCGATGTGCAGGTGCTGGGCACGGGCTACGCCATGCGCATCTGGCTGGACCCGGACAAGCTGCGCAAGTACGCGCTGATGCCGTCCGACATCAACACCGCACTGCAGGCCCAGAACGCCCAGGTCTCGGCCGGGCAGCTCGGGGCGCTGCCGGCCGTGGCCGAGCAGCAGCTCACGGCCACCATCACGGCGCGCAGCAAGCTCGAGACCGTGGAGCAGTTCGGCGACGTGGTGCTGCGCGTGACGCCCGACGGCGCCGTGGTGCGGCTCAAGGACGTGGCGCGGCTCGAACTCGGCGCCGAGAACCTGACCGTGCGCTCCATCCTGCGCGGCAACCCGGGCGCGGGCCTGGGCATCGTGCTGGCCGACGGTGCCAACGCCGTCAAGGTGGCCGAGGCGGTCAACACCAAGATCGCCGAGCTGCAGCCCTTCTTCCCGAACCAGCTGCAGACCTTCGTGACCTACGACACCACGCCCTTCGTGAGCGCGTCGATCGAGGAGGTGGTCAAGGCCTTGTTCGAGGCCGTGCTGCTCGTGGTGCTCGTGATGTATGTGTTCCTGCAGAACTTCCGCGCCACCTTGATCCCCGCGATCACGGTGCCCGTGGTGCTGCTGGGCACCTTCGGCGTGCTGTCGGCCGCCGGCTACTCGATCAACACGCTGACCATGTTCGCGATGGTGCTGGCGATCGGCCTCCTGGTGGACGACGCCATCGTGGTCGTGGAGAACGTCGAGCGCGTCATGAGCGAGGAGGGCCTCTCGCCCAAGGAGGCCACCCGAAAATCCATGGCCG